>JBDSBS010000715.1:0-13678 GCA_039921435.1 Planctomycetota bacterium
TCGGCGCAGCACCGAGCACAAGGAAAGCACTGCTGCCCAGGACTCTGCTAAGAGCCGTCTCGCGGTCGGGCCTCGTGCCATCCCGCCCGAAGAGTAGGCGCATGCACCCAGCTGCGAGGGCCAGGCCCGTCATGCCAACGGCGAGGCCGACACCAACGCCTACGGCCAAACCTCCACCTGCGGCGACAAGCCCGACCTTTGATCCCGCGACCGTGCCTCCGATGCCTCCTGTCAGCACGGAGCCGAACGTGCACATGTCGAAGATTGTCACCATGCCGGCCCAACGAACAGGAACCTATCCGGAGGAAGTCGCGCAGATGCGTGACCACGGTGGCGGGCAACTCGCGGCTTCTTCCGGATAGGTTCAGTTGAACGAAGCCGCGGTGATGCGGCTATGGGCATTCGACCGGGAGGCTGGTCCGAACGCAACCCGGCGACCGCGAGTCGCGCGCGCTGACCAAGTGGTCGGGGTGCGGCGGAAGCGTGGAGACGGCTGTGTTGCGCAACCGATGCCACCATTCGCTCCTTTGGCCCGTGGTCGCGGACGGCGTTTTCTTTGGCGTTACCGCGCGCGGGCAGAACGCTGCCGCGCCCGACATCGGGCTTCTTGGCCAGCACTGATGATCCTGACGCAGTGATGTCATGAAGTATCCGCGAGCTCGGGCAACTTCGTGATCGACCAACGCTGGCGAATGATGCGGCCGGATCGGCAAGCGGGGCAGCGATCGTCCGGCATGGCGCAGGGCACGATGGCGGTTGATGGACATGCCGGCATCGGCGCGCCCAGCTGTAGTCGACACACTGCCAGCTTGGTCGCTCGCTTGCGGTTACCGAGCAAGCCGTAGTGTCGAATGCGAGGGAAGCCGCGCGGTAACACGTGCAGCAGGAATCGCCGTAGGAACTCGACGCCGGGCAGTTCCATCGTGCGCGGCAGGTTCCCCTTCGCCCGGTCCCGCCAGCGGAACTTCACGCAGCGGTCGCTGACGTCGAGGATGCGAGAGTTGCTGATGGCGACGCGGTGCGTATAGCGCGCCAGATACTTCAGCACCTGCTCGGGGCCGCCGAACGGCGGCTTGCTGTAGACGACCCACGGGGTTGCCATCGCGCGATCGAGGCAGGCGGTGAACGACGCCGCATTCTGTAATGACTCCAGCCCGCCCTGGAAGTGCAGGTCACCACGTTCGAACGCCGTGCGCAGCGCCGCCACGAACTTGCCTCGAAACATCGCGCCGAGCACGCGCACTGGCAGGAAGAACCCTGGACGGCACGCGATCCAACGCCCGTCCGGGGCGAGACCGCCGCCGGGCACGACGCAGTGCACGTGCGGATGGTGTCGCAGGTCCTGGGTCCATGTGTGCAGCACCGACAAGAAGCCGATCTCGGCGCCGAGATGCTTGCTGTCGGTGGCGATCGTGCGAAGCGTCGCTGCCGATGCCGCGAACAGGATGCCGTAGACCACGCGCTTGTTCTGCAGCGCGATCCGCGCCAGCTCTTCCGGCATCGTGAACACGACGTGGAAGTACTCGACGGGCAGTAGATCCTTGGCACGATCCTCGAGCCACTGCGCCTGCTTCGAGCCCTGGCATTTCGGGCAGTGCCGGTTGCGGCAGCTGTTGTAGGTGATGCGCTGGTAGTCGCACGAATCGCACGACTCGACGTGCCCGCCGAGTTGCGCGGTGCGGCATGCCAGCAGCGCGCGCATGACGCGCTGCCGGGCCGGCGTGACCGATCCTTCGCGCAACAAGGCGTCGCCGAAGAGTCGGATCACGTCGGCCACTTCGTGGGTGGCCCGAGTCATGACGAGGTCAGCTCGGGATCGCCAGCAGGTCGATCGCCTTGTTCGCCGTGTCGAGCAGCCGGCCGGTCACGTGCACGTAGATCGCCGTCGTCGACAGGCTCGAATGCCCGAGCAGTTTCTGGATCGTGCGCAGGTCGACACCGAGCTCGAGCAGGTGCGTCGCAAAACTGTGGCGCAGCGTGTGTGGGCTCGCCGCCTTGTCGATCTGGGCGCGCAGCCGCGCCTTGATACAGGCATTCTGCACGCTGCTTTCGTCCAGCGGCCGATCCGCATGCTTCCCAGGGAACAGATAGTCACTGGGGCGGTACTGCATCCAATACGTGCGCAGCAGATCACGCAACGCCGGGGACATTGGCACCATGCGCGGCTTGCCGCCCTTGCCACATCGGATGTGCACCATCATCCGTTGCCCGTCGATGTCGCTGATCCGCAGGTGCGTCGCCTCGTTCAAACGCACGCCCGTCCCGTAGATCAGGCTCAGCACCGCACGATGCTTGATGTTCGTCGCCGCGCTCAACAGGCGCCGAACCTCGTCGACGCTCAGCACCGTCGGCAGCTTCTTCTGCGTCTTCGCGAACGGGATGTGCTCGACCGCGAAGTCGCGCGGCAAGGTCACGCGATAGAAGAACCGCATCGCGCACACCGCCTGATTGAACAGGCTCCACGACACCTTCCTCTCGATCATCCGCATCTGGAACGTACGGATCTCGGCTGGCCCGAGCTGACCAGGCGGCTTCCCGAACTCGCGCGTGAACCGCGCCATCATCGACACGTAGCACTCCACCGTCCTCGGGGAGAAGTTGCGAATGCGCAGGTCCTCCGCCATCCGCTCACGTAGCGTAATCATCGCTCTTCCTCGTCGTTGGGGACTCCTCCCGCCGCGGCGAGAAGTGTCCTCAGCACGAGCGGCTCCCGTGTGCCAATTCAGCTCGACGAGCAGATCGGCGACGGCTCGACCGGCACGAGGGGCCGGGAGCGGGCTACCGCGGAGCGGTTTCGTTCAACTAGTCTTCGGACGACGGGAAAAAACCGTTCGTCACGCGCTCGAAGGCTATCGCGCCTCAACCACCTGGCAAGTCCTGCACGCAACTGGACGCCGCCCCTCGAGTCGCACCGCATTCGCTCACTCGTGACGTTCTTCACCCGGTCGGTCTATTGCCGCCGGCGGTGAGCCGCGTGACGCTTTGGAGAGTGCTGACTCCAGACTGGAGCTGGGTGTCATCACCAGGCTGACTGACCCTGACCTTGCGTAGCACTGAGTTCAGGTCGTTCACTCGCCTGGGCCCAGAACCAGAATCCTCGCGTCGCCGTCGCGGTCGGACTCCAGCAGGGCATTCACATTTGCCTGCAAGACGGACGCAACCGCCGCCGTGGAGCAGGTGCCGAGACGAAGCCAGACGACGCGAGGCGGGGTAGCGAGGGTTACTGCCAAGTCCGCGAAGTCCGCGTCCTTCGTGACGACGCGTAGCCGTGGTCACGCGCGTAGCCCCAAATGTCACGGTCGCCTGCGTTACCCAGCCCGAGGTCATGGACGTGCGCGGAGTCCGGATACAGGTCCCAGAGTCGAGTCTTCGAACGAGCCGCGGCGACAAGTGCTCGTCGAACAGGAGCTTCATGCCGGCTTGAGCAGGATCTGACGCTCCCGATCCGCGGCGTAGGCGAGGCAGGCCATGATGTCGTCGCGAGTCAGGTACGGAAAGTCGGCGAGGATCTCGTCAACGCTCATGCCCGAAGCGAGGTAGTCGAGCACGTCGTAGACGGTGATCCGCAGCCCGCGGATGCAGGGCTTGCCGCCTCGCTTGCCTGGCTCAATCGTCAGGATGCTCCGGTAGTCCATTGCCCTGAACAGTAGCGATGTCGGTGGGGATCGGCTAGGGCGCCCGATCACGCAGAACGGTCGAACGGTCGCACCGCGATCAGGTCCCCATCGGCAACCGCGCGAACGTCGGCTTCCTGGATGGTGACGAGTGCTTCCGTCCGCCCGGATGCCGTGACGAACTCGACCTCGAGGCCATCAGGGCTGTAGACCTCGACGACTGCGCCGAGGTTCGCGCTTCCGGAGACCGTGTTCCGGAAGATCGCGGTCGAGAACTACGGTGTCGAGAAGCTTGAATCTCATGGCTTGCTAACTGGGAACGCCGTCACGAATCGCGGCGAAGCCTCGTCGGCCAGCACGATGCATTGGGCCGAGAGAGTCGGCGAGGGCAGGTAGTCGCGCAACTTCGACTCGTCGACCACCACTCGATCCGCCGCGGGGAGCTTCACAGTCTGGTTATCCCCGTAGCCGCAGGCTTCCACAACAGGAACGCCGATCACGGCCCGCCGAAGGTCTCCTTGGGTCCTTACCCTGTGGGCCAATCGCCGCCCGACGCATCCCCTCCGCCGGCGCCGCTCCCGGACCATCGAGCGCCCCACCACCATCGAGCAACCCCTCCAACGGACTCCGCACGCCCTGCGGTCCCCGCCCCAAGACATGCGTGTAGATCATCGTCGTGCGAACATCGCGATGGCCGAGCAGCTTCTGGATCGTGCGGATGTCGTAGCCGTCTTCGAGCAGGTGCGTGGCGAACGAATGGCGGAACGTGTGCGGCGTCGCGTTCTTGGCCAGGCCCGCGACACGCGCGGCGATATGGACCTCCTTCTGCACGACGGTCTCGTGCAAGTGGTGGCGGCGGATCTTGCCGGTCTCGGCGTGGCAGTAGGTCCTCGTCGCGGGGAACACCCACTGCCAGGGCCACTCGCGGTCGGCGTTGACGTACTTGCGATCGAGCGCGTGCGGCAAGGCGACGAAGCCAGCACCCGCAGCGACATCGGCGCACCATTGGCGATGAACGTACTCGAGGTGCTTGCGCAGGCGGGCGTGCAGCGGCGCGGGAAACAGGGTGTGGCGGTCGCGGTCGCCCTTGCCTTCGCGCACGGTGATGGTCGAGCGGGCGAAGTCGAGGTCCTTGATGCGAAGCTGGAGGGACTCGAGCAGGCGCAGGCCGGAGCCGTAGAGCAGGCTGGCGACGAGGTTGGTGAGGGGTGGCAGGCAACGCAGAAGGACCGCTACTTCGGGGCGGGAGAGAGCGGTCGGGAGGCGGGCGGGGCGGTAGGCGCGGGTGAGGCCGTCGAGCCAGGGCAGCTTGGTGCCGAGCACCTTGGCGTAGAGGAAGAGCAGCGCGGCGAGGGCTTGGTTCTGGGTGGCGGCGGCGACACGGCCTTCGTTGGCCAGGTGGCAGAGGAAGCGTTCGACGTCGGGGGCGGCGAGGTCGCGAGGATGGCGGAGGTCGGAGAACCGCAGGAAGCGCACGATCCAACCAACGTAGGCCTCTTCGGTGCGTCGGCTGTAGCGGTTGGTGCGCAGGGTTCGGCGCACGACGTCGAGCAGTTTGGCGGGTTGGCTCACTTGGGTGAGTGCCACGGGAAGGGGCCGCGGTGGCAGTTTGATCGCGATATTTTGAGGTCAGCAGAACGGTCGGCGCTGGGGGCGGAGCCGGAGCGGGGCAGGGGGCGGCGCTGGGGCAGAGCTGGGGCAGGGGTCCCTTTTCATGTTGCCGTTGCCTGGTGCCGGGGTTGGAGCGGAGCTGGGCGGGGCGGGGGTCAGGGCGGAGCCAGCGCAGGGTCGGGCAGGGTTGGCGAAGGGCATCGCTGGACTGGGTCGACGGCGCCGAAGTCGCCTTCAGACGGGGCGCTCCGGCAACCGAGATGCTTGACAGCCCGTTCCGTCCGCCCCTAACAAGGGCCCCCCAACACCCGCATGGCCAAGCAGAAGCAACAGGGCACGCCCGTCGTGATCGTCGAATCGCCCGCCAAGGCGCGCACGATCAGCAAGTTCCTCGGCGCCGACTACCGGATCGAGGCGAGCATCGGGCACATCCGGGATCTGCCGAGCGACGCCAGCGAAGTACCGGCCGAACTCAAGAAGGAGAAATGGGCCAAGCTGGGCATCGACGTCGAGAACGACTTCAAGACGCTCTACGTGGTGCCGGCCGACAAGCGCGAGCATCTGAAGAAGCTCAAAAGCATGGTCAAGGACGCGTCGGTGCTCTACCTCGCGACCGACGAAGACCGCGAAGGAGAATCGATCTCGTGGCATCTGGTGCAGGAGCTCCAGCCCAAGTGCGAGACCAAGCGGCTGGTGTTCCACGAGATCACCAAGAGCGCGATCCTCGCAGCGCTCGAGAGCCCGCGCGAGATCGACATGGACCTGGTCGAGGCGCAGGAGACGAGGCGCATCGTCGACCGGCTGTATGGCTACACGGTGTCGCCGCTGCTGTGGAAGAAGGTGCGGCCCAAGCTGTCGGCGGGGCGCGTGCAGAGCGTGGCGGTGCGGTTGATCGTCGAGCGCGAACGGGAGCGCATGCGGTTCGTGCCGGCGGAATACTGGAGCGTCGAGGCGACGTTTGTCGGCGAGAAGGGCGACGTGACGCCGTTCACTGCCGGCCTGAACGCGCTCGGTGCGGAGCGGGTGGCGACGGGTCGCGACTTCGATGCCGACACGGGCAAGCTCAAGGAGGGCGCCGGATCATCAGGCGGCCGGGAACTGACGGTGCTCGGCGAAGCGGCGGCGCAGGGCCTGGCCACGGAGCTCACGGGCAAAGCGGCGACAGTCGCCGACGTCGAACAGAAGCCCTACACGGAGAAGCCGTATCCACCGTTCACGACGTCGACGCTGCAGCAGGAGGCCGCGCGCAAGTTGCGCTTCGCGGCGCAGCGCACGATGCGGGCCGCGCAACGGCTCTACGAAAACGGCTTCATCACCTACATGCGCACGGACTCGACGACGCTGAGTTCGCAAGCTGTGGCGGCGGCGCGCTCACTGATCGGCAAGGAGTTTGGGGCGCAGTACGTTCCCGACGCGACGCGCACGTACCAGACCAAGGTCAAGAACGCACAAGAAGCGCACGAGGCGATCCGGCCGGCGGGCAGTGAGTTTGTGCACCCTGGCTCGCTGCCGGCGGACATGGGCGAAGACGAACGGCGCCTCTACGACCTGGTCTGGCGGCGCACGGTGGCGAGCCAGATGAAGGACGCCAGCGGCCAGCGCACGACGATGACGCTCGTCATGTCGACGAAGCAGCGCGGCGAGGCGAAGTTCACGGCGACGGGCAAGACGATCGAGTTCGTGGGTTACCGGCTGGCATACGTCGAGGACCTCGACGAAGCCGAAGCTGCGGTCGCCGATGCCGAGCGGTTGTTGCCCAACTTGCAGAAGGGGCAGGCGGCCAAGGCACAAGAACTGACGCCGTCGGGGCACTCGACGCAGCCGCCTCCGCGCGTGACCGAAGCGGGGCTCATCAAAGAACTCGAATCGCGCGGCATCGGGCGACCTTCGACGTATGCGGCGATCATCGAGACGATCGTGCGGCGCGCGTATGTCTGGAAGAAGGGCTCAGCACTGGTGCCGACGTTCACGGCGTTTGCCGTCGTCGACCTGCTGGCGTCGTATCTGGGCTATCTGGTCGACTACCAGTTCACGGCCAAGATGGAGGACGACCTCGACGAGATCAGCAACGGCCGCGCCAAGCGGCTCGACTACCTCAAGCTCTTCTTCCTCGGCGAAGGTGGCAAGAACGGCGCGCCCGGGCTGCGCGACCGCGTCAGTAGCGTCGAAGAACACATCGACCCGCGCAAGATCTGCTCGATCCCGCTGGGCACCAACGAAGACGGCGAACTGGTCGAGGTGCGCGTCGGCCGCTACGGACCGTTCCTATCGTGCGGCGAAAAGCGCACGAGCGTGCCCGACGAGATGCCGCCCGACGAGATGACGTTGGCGAAGGCGATCGAGCTCTTGATCAAGGGCGGCGACGGGCCGCGCGAGTTGGGGCTCGATCCCGAGAGCGGGCTTTCGGTGTTCGTCAAGATCGGACGCTTTGGTCCCTACTTCCAACTCGGCGAGGCGAAGCCACCCGAGAAGGGCAAGAAGGCCAAGAAGGGCGACAAGCCGAAAATGGCGTCGCTGCTGACCGGCATGGAGCCCGAGACGGTGACACTCGACGAAGCGCTCGCGACGCTGGCGCTGCCGCGCACGGTCGGTGTGGCCAAGTCGCCCGAAGGCGAAGGCGACGAACCGATCCTCGCGGCCAACGGCCGCTACGGGCCCTACCTCAAGTGGGGCAAGGACACGCGCAGCATCCCGGCCGGCACGACGCCGTTGACGGTGACGATGCCGCAAGCACTCGAACTGTTTGCGCAGCCCAAGAAGGGCGGCCGCGGTCGCCCCGGTGCGCCGCAGAAGGCGCGGCGCGAGATGGGCGAGCACCCCGACAGCAAGGCTGTGATCAAACTGCTCGACGGTCGCTACGGGCCGTACGTCACCGACGGCAAGACCAACGCATCGCTGACCAAGGACGAGAACGCCGACGAGCTCACGCTGGCGCGTGCCGTCGAGCTGCTCAAGGCGCGCGAAGCCAAGGGGCCGTCGAAGAAGAAGCCTGCGCGGCGCGCGAGCAAGAAGAAGGTGGCGAAGGGCGAGTAGCAGCGGCGCTGTGCGGGGCGGCTGAACCTCGACGGCGCGGGGCGCGTTCCACGGCGCGTGAAACCTGCGCCGACGTGCGTGCTCTGGTGCCTGCTCAGCGTCACATCGTTGGCACCAGCGCAGGCGACGGGCAACCTGACGCAAGCCGTCGAGTTCGGAGTGCAAGCACGCCTCCTGCTCGAGGTCGACACGCGATTGCGCGCCAAGGACCTGACGGCGGTCGCCTGGGGCGCCTACCTCGCTGGTCGCTACCGCCTCGAACCCACGGTGCCGGCGCTGCGCGCGAAACTCAGCGAGCTTGTTTCGCTGCCGCGCGAGCCTCGCGCGTTCGCCGCACTCGCGATCATCGACGCACTCGTGCAAACCCGAGCCATCGTGCCGCAGGCCGAACTCGAATGGTTTGCAGAGTCCCTCCGGGTGCCCGTCTGGATCCTGCTCGCTCGCGACCTCGAGGCGCACCGACAGTTCTTCCTCTCGCACTACCAAACCCTCGACGACGACAAACACTGGATCGACTGGCTGGCCGCCGGCAACCTGCTCGCGGGCGTCAAAGATCTCGACTTCACGAAGGATCTGCTGAAGGCCCTGCGCCTCGAGATCGCCATCGTGGTCCGCGACCCCGGCGACGACGAATACGCGGAGGGAGACAGTAGCTGGACCTGCTGCGCGTGCATCTGCGGCAGCATCGATGTGCCCGAAGCATACCCGCCCATCGCTCTCTACTCGCTGACCACGGTGCGCAGGCCCGGCGACATGCTGTTTGCCAAAGGGCCACCGGCAGTCTTCGTGCAGCGCGTCGAACGTGGCGAGCGCATAGTGGGCTGCGGCGACTACGATAGCTACTCAGAAGGTGATCACCAGTCGATGCGCCTCGCCTGGCTCGCCCAGATGCTCGCGACGTCACCCGAATCGTTGCCACTCGATCTCGCTCCATCGCACGTCGTCGACTGGCACGGGCCCGACGCCTACCTGACGACGCTGCGCGAGCTGCGGGTCGCCGCGACGTTGCAGTTCGAACGACTCGTCGATCGCTGCGTGACGGCAGAGCTGATCCCGCGCGAGTCAGCGGCGGATCTGACCCCGCACATTGAGTTCCGCGTGCACGATGCACGCAAGCAAGCGAGCCCGCCATTGGCCGCGTTGCCCTCCGAACCGAGCTCGGTGCCGCGCAGCAAGTAGCGAACCCGCGACCACCGGAGCCCGCGCCGAACCAAGCCGGGCCCGAAAGCTGCTCACGCTCAGCCGCAGGCCGCGCGCACCGACGGCTGGCGACCCGCATGTTCGTGCTCGTTCGGGGCGCCTCCGCATCGGCGCCAGTTTCGCCGACACCTTACAGGATGATCCGGGTGCGATGTCTTCTCCCACATGACAACCGCTCCATCCGACAGTCTGCAGCGTCTCCTCGACGAAGAGCCGTTCGTTCGCCTGCTGGCTCACACCCTGCTCGCCGAAGAGGCCGACGATGTCATCCAGCAGACCTGGCTGCAGGCGCTTCGCCACGGGGATCATGCAGTTGCAGAGCCCCGCTCGTGGCTCGCGCGCATCCTGTTCAACGCGGCGCACGATCTGAGGCACCGCCGGCAACGACGCGAACGGCACGAGCGGAACGGAGCTTCTGCGGTGACGTTCGCGCCGTCTCCTGCGGAGCTGCTCGAGCGCGAAGAGTCGAGAAGCCGGCTCGTCGAGGCCGTGAACGGTTTGCCAACACACCTGCGCACAGCGGTGCTGATGCGCTACTTCGACGGTCTGCCGACGCGCCGCATCGCGGCACGACTGGACGTGCCGGTAACGACCGTGTGGAACCAACTGCGTCGCGGCCTGCAGTTGCTGCGCGAACGCCTCGATGCCGAACACGATGGCCAACGGCGCGCCTGGTTGCTCCCGTTGATCCCGTTCGCGCTCGGCGCGCCTAGCGCACCGCCGATCATGCCGCATGCGACCGAAGGAGCCGCCCAGGGCATCACGATGGCGGCGAAGGCGAAGTTGACGATGGCAGCTGCGCTTCTGCTGGCGAGCATCGGCGCGGTCACGTTCTGGGCGGCGGCGGGCCGTGTGACCGAGCCAGAACCCTTGGACCACAAGGCTGTGTCGGTGTCGCAGCACGCCGATGCCGGACCCTCTGGCGCGCGCGGTGAGTCGATGCTGGAACCTACGGCGGCACCGAGCGCGACCGCAACCGCTGCCCTTTTGAGTTCGCTCGTCGTGCACCTTCGCCACAGCGATGACAAGGCCGCGGCTGCCGGCGTGACGATCCTGGCGATGCCAGAGGGTGAGGATCCGCGCGTCGACGCCGTGCGTCGTCGCACCGATGCCGGTGGGGAAGCCCGCTTCGATGGGCTGCCCGCCGGGAGCTTCTGGGTCGTCTCCGACCGTGGTGATCTGGGCAAAAGAGTCGAGCTGGATGGCGTGAAGGCCACCGTTCTCGACTACGACCTGCCGGTCGGCCTCACCCTGACCGGCATCGTGGTCGATCGGACCGGGGCGCCGATCGGGAACGCCCTGCTCGAACTCGCGCCACTGGGCAGCACGCAGTTCGACGCAGAGATCGTCGCGACTGCCGGGGCGGACGGACGTTTTCATCTGCGCAGCGCTGCGACCGCAGTGTTCCTCGGCGCTCGCGCCCCCGATCATGCCAGCTCTGTTCTGCAACTCGCGGCCGGGCAGCCCGGCGCGACGGTCGATCTGCGATTGCAGCTCGGCGGTCAGGCGGGCACGGTGTCGGGCGTCGTCGTCGACGCGAAAGGCGACGCCGTGCCGCGCGCGATCCTCCGGATCGGAACCGGCCGCACGAGCCTGCTCGGTGCCGCGCAGGGCGAGCCGCCGGTGCCGGCCACCGTGCATACCGGCGACGAAGGCCGATTCGTCGCCGTCGGCATCGTGCCGGGGACCCAGCCCGTGCTCGCGCGGGCCGCGGCCAAGGCGCCATGGCGGGGCACGTGCGAAATCACCGGCGGTGCGACGACATCGCTGCGCATCGTGCTGAACGACGGCGCCACGATCCGCGGCACCGTCCGCGACGCAGGGGGAGCGGTCGTCGCCCGAGCAACGGTCGAGTTCGGCGATGTGCACGACCTCGCCTACGTGTACGCCGAGACGTCGTCGACCGGCGGGTTCGAGCTGCGCGGCCTGCCGTCCCGAGAGGTGCAGCTGACCGCGCACCACGCCGAGGCTGGTCGCAGCGTCCGTCTCGTGTCCCCTGCGGCCGGCGGCGTGTCGCGTTGCGACCTGCAGCTCTCGCCCGGTCTGCAGCTGCGCGGCCGCGTCGTCGATGCTGCCGGCGCGCCACTCGCTAACGCAAGGCTCGACTGTCTCGGCGCCGGGGGATGGTTCCGGCGGGTGCAGAGCGATGCCGCAGGCGGCTTCGTCGTGTCGGACTGCACAGCCGGTGCAAGGCTGTCGGTCACGGTGAGCGCGAGCGGTTTCGAGCCGACGACGCGATCCGACATCGATCCGATGGCCGGCGCGGTGGAGCTGCGCGTCGAGCGTTCGCGCGCCGCAAGCGTCAAGATCCGGGGCGCGGTCGTCGATTCCACCGGCAAGGCGTTGCCCAACGTCTCGGTCCGGGTCGACGATGGCCGGATAGTCTCCGGTCCGACGGGGTTCACGATGACGGGCCCGGATGGCCGGTTCGAGCTCCCGCCAGTCGTGCCCGGGACATGGCGTGTGCTGGCGCGAAGCCCGCTCTATCCGCCGTTCCGGAGCGTTTCGCGCGAACTCGCCGCCAACGCGGTCTGGGATCTCGAGCAGATCACGCTCGTGGCCGCCGGCACGGTTGCCGTGCGCGCCGACGGAGACCTCACCTCTGTGCGCTTCGTCGTCGTCGATGCGAAGGGCGACATCGCGGGCTCGTTCTCGATCCATGGCCCGACGCCACTCGTCTCGAGTCCGCTCGCACCGGGCGACTACAGGCTTTGCGTGTCAGCAGGGAACGTCACTGCCGATGCCGTGCCGTGCACCGTGAAGTCGGGCGAGCAGACCGTGGTGGCACTGGAACTTCTGTCGGGGGTTGTCCAGCGTGTCGAAGTGGTCGCCGATGCACTCGAGTCGCCGCCGGATCACGTCACGCTGCGTGTGCTGCGCGGCGACAAACTGGTCACCGTCGCGACGTGCTCGTTGCGTCAAGGCAAGCATTCGGTGAAGGAGCTTTGTCTGCGACCCGGGGACTACCGCGTTGCCGTGTTCGATGTCGGACGCGAACTCGCGGCGCGTGCGCTGACCGTCGGGTCGTCCCCGTCGCCCGCGGTGCAGATCGAACTGCGGTGACGCAGTGGGGGCGAACGTCGCAGCGCACCCAAGCGCGAATCCCAGCACCAACGTCACTACCCGCAACCATCGGATGTGTGCCAGACCGTCGGTTGCATCCGCGGAAACCGCCTTGACCGTGCGCCAGATCCGCGCTTCTTCGTAGTTGCGAACTATTCGCATCCGTGGTTCACTGGGACGCGTGGTCACATCGAAGCAGCCGCGCGACACCGGAGCCGATCTGCAGCACCGCTGCCGAGAACTCGGGGTGCCCGTCACGCCGCAGCGACTCGCGGTCTTCGCGGCACTGGCCGCGCGCGAGGACCACCCGTCCGCCGAGCAGATCTTCGACGACCTGCGTGCTGCCCGTGCCGGCATCAGCATGGCGACTGCCTACCGCACGCTCGACAAGCTCGTCGAACTGGGTCTCGTCGTGCGCGTCAGCCATCCGAGCAGCGTCGCGCGCTACGACGCGAAGACGTGGCGCCACCACCACCTGATCTGTCAGGAATGCGGCGCCGTCACCGATCTCGAATCGGGCGAACTCGACCGCGTGGTTCTGCCCGACGTGGCGCGCCTCGGCTTTGCGGTTCGCGACTTCTCGATCTCGGTGCACGGCCGGTGCCGGCAGTGCAACCGGGCGAACCGCGGCAGCAAGGGCCGCGCCACGCCGGCGCGTGTGCGTGCGACGCCCCCCGCATCCAAGACGAACCATCCATCGAAACGGAGACACCCATGATCCCAACTCGTTCCCCGGGGCAACTTGCCCCAGCTCTGGCCCTGAGCCTGGCGCTCGCCGGCGTCTATGCGCAAGACGCCAAGGTCCAAGACGCCAACAGCCAGGAGAAGGCACCCCACGGCGCCATGGCGTTCGGCAAGCAACAGCAACTGCTGAGCACGCTGCAACCCCTCGCGGCCGGCAGCGTGCCCAAGGGTGTCGACGCGAACTTCTGGCGCGTCTTCGTGCCCGAAGTCGACACACCGGCGCAGGTAGCACTCGGCCAGCGCCTCTACTTCGATCCACAACTCTCCAAGGACGGCAGCGTGTCGTGCTCGACCTGCCACGACGTGAGCCGCAACTTCACGGACCTGCGCCCCGTCTCCGAGGGCATCGGCGGCAAGCTCGGCCGGCGCAACGCGCCGACGGTCATGAACGCGGCGCTGATCACGCCGATGTT
>JBDSBS010000716.1:0-3296 GCA_039921435.1 Planctomycetota bacterium
CGTTGGCGCTTCGTGTTTGTGCCCACCCTCCATGCTAGGCGCCTGGGCCTCGGGCGCGGTCGGCCCAGAGACGGCCTCCGTCTTCGCGAGGTCCAGCGTGCTCAAGCCCTCGGGAAGCGGGGTTTCCTGCGCCGCCGGATTTCCCGGGTGATCTATGGCGAGGGGCGGTTCCGTATAGGACGTGGCGCATCCGCCAAGCACCAAGAACGTCACGGGCAGGAATGGGGTCTTCATGACTGGTCTATGTAGTGTGTGCGCTGATGCCGGCGGCTTCCTCTTGCTCTCTCGCGCGCAGCCGCCCTCCGTCGGGCCGCGGCGTCACTTGCCGCCGTGAGGCTTGTGCTCCTTCCCGTCTTTGTGGTCGTGCTCCTCCTTCCCGTCTTTGCGCGCAGCGTCGACTTTCGCGATGAACTTCGCTGGATCCTTCTCAACATCCTTCTTGCAGTCCTTGCAGCACAGCCGCACGAGTCGACCGGCAACCACGAGATCGACTGGCTTGCCCATGTCGCCACCGTACTCTTCCCCGCTAGCGGGACACGCGGTCAGAGCGTAGGCCTTGCCCTGTTCGGCAATGACCGCCGCGTCGAGCAGGGCGAGGAACTTGGCTGAACTCTTCTGGAACTCAACCTTTTCTTTCTCGCTGCCAACTCGAATCAGTCGGTTGCCGAATGCGAAGTCCATCGGCTGATCCGGCAGATCCTTGCCGGTTACCACCGACGTCTTGAGCGGGTACAGCGCCATCTGGTCCTTGATGACCTTCTCGTCCAGCTTGGCCAGGCTTGCAGGCAGGTCCTTTTCGAACTTGCCCGTGCACCCGCCACAGCAGTACCGCACCTCACGGCCGTCGTAGAGCTTGACGACGGGGTCACCCATGGCGCCCAGCTTCTTGCCCGAGATCGGGCAAGTGTCGAACGGGTAGGCATCCCCGACGCGGGGTTCGGCTTTGGCAGTGTCCTGCACCTTCCCGTGGCCCTCGTGTTGGGAAGTAACCGCTCCCGTGAACAGAAACACCGCCAGAATCGAGGTCGAAACGAACAGTCTTGTGATGGTCATCATGAGAACTCTCTCGACAGCAAGTCTTCTGGTCAGCGATGGCACCGCGCCACGGCCGCCAGGAGCAAATTAGGGAATACGGATTACGACGCACTGGTGCAGCAGTGCCTTATTTGTGTTCGTGCAGACTCGGCGTCGCATCGTCATGGTGGTGTTGCGAACTCATCGGCGGCGGTTCGTCGCGCACGCCCACGCCGTAGCCGTAGACCAGCATGGCACCGCGATCGGCACCGAGTGTGGCAACACCAACGACGAGGGCGATCAACCCGGCTTGAGCCAAGCGCGGCCGGCGACCATCGTGGCGACGCAGCAAGAACACCACCGCTGACACCGCCAGCGAGAGCGCCGCGGCAGCAACCATGAAGTTACGATGCACGTGAACAAGGTCATGCCCTGGCTCCTCATGAGTCATCGACGACGTCGCGAGGAAACCAGAAGCCACCGCCACGGCGCCACTCAGCGTGCCAAGGTGGAAAAGCCAGGACCCCGCCCGGAACAAGCCCGAAGTCGAACGCCAGATGCCAAGGCAGCAGATGAACAGCGCCCCTATCCAGAAGGCAATCGGGAAGTGCACAAACATCGGGTGGCTGTTGGGCACCAAAGAAAGGCCAGGAAACCAATTCATATCAGACATCTCCGCCGATCGAGACCGGCCACGTCAACTCCCGGCGCGCCGAAGCACGCCCCATTCGCAGCGTTCTGGATTCGACCGGGCCAAGAGGAATCGCCGATGCGCTCGACCCAGCAAGACCTGGTCCATCGCCCCAGAATCGAGACGCGCGAGACTTCCTGCATCTTCCACCTCTCCATCGCGCCAGAGTCGCCAGCATCTGGTCGCCTACCCACCAGTTCTTGGCCGGGAAGTGTTCGTAGGGACGCCGCGTCAACCGCTTCCCCCAAATACCCCACACATTCATGGATTCCGTCGTAGCAGGATCGCTGGAGACCAACGCCCGATGTGCTGGTGCCAGAAGTGCTCTTGGCCAGGGATCGCGACCTTGCCCATCTCCTCTGCGGCTTTGGCGAGTTCTTGCGCCGTCGGCGCCATGCCCGCTGCCGAATCGGACGCAAGCTCCCCCGATCTTCAGGTGGGCCGCCAGCGCACTCGCCAGCGCATGCCGTCGACGGCCATCTTCTGGATCGCCGGGCCTGCGCTCGGGCTCCGGATCGTCATCGTTTTGTTCGGCTTGCCTGCTTCGTTCCAGCTCCGCGCTCTGGGCATCGTCGATGCCGAAGTAGGACAGTCGCGTGCGTGCCGCCTCGAGCCCCGAGGCCGCCTCCTCGGTCACGCGCGGCACGAGAGGCACCGCCGGTAGATTGTCGTGTTGACGAGCAAGCAGATACTCCTGTTGCGCCGAGAACAGCTCCGGCGATTACAACTCGAACAACGGCCGGTCTTTCGCCACCGGTGCACCGGGCCTGTTCTCGTCGGCGCGCAGAAGAAGCGCGAGAAGGCGTCACACCGCGGTTTCCGGAGTGATGGCCGTAGGTGCACGCAACTCGGCGTCGACGGTTCGATCCATCAGGATGTTCAAGCGAGCCGTCGCGGTGTGCAGTTGCTGCTCATGCAAACCAGTGCCAACTTAGTGCCATCAATTGTGTCCTTCCGGTGAGCGTGTGCAGCTCCCAAGATTCTGCGCTGAGCCGGCAGCGCAGGACCGAAGATCAGCCAGCCGCGATCGTGGACTGCCGGTCCGACAAGCGGCCTGAACATGATGCCGGCAAGCGCCCTTCTGCCTCGCATCCATGCGTGCTGGCAGTCAATGTGCATGCGCTCGGCCAGGCGCAACCGCATCCGGTTTCGTCCGAGCAGATCAACGAGGTCCCGATCCCGTTGGAACCAAACACCTCAGCCCGAGGCCTTGCGATGTTCCGCCATGACCTCCCAAACTGCGGAAACTCGCGGGGAATCGCGGCTAGGTCCATTGAATCCTCATGCTATCAGCCACCACGGGTCGGTAGAAAGGGCACCGAGGAGGGTGCTAGTCTAGATCCTGTTCAGCAGAGCGGGAAGTGCCGAATTCATGCTCGAAACCGTGGTTTCCCGAACAAATGCAGACAGCCTCGCCCACCGCTGCGTAGTGAGTTTGACGAAACATCACGCAACAGCAGGGAGGCTGCATGCGAAAGTCAAAGGATGGCCAGGGCACGTTCGACTTTCAACCGGCGACGCTGCAACTCACGAACGACTACCACGAGCGTTACCGTCGCATCGACGACTTGCTCGGCGCGGTACCAGAGAT
>JBDSBS010000717.1:0-3182 GCA_039921435.1 Planctomycetota bacterium
GCCGTTCGACCCACGCTTCGACCACCGCGGTCGCCGCTGGAATCTGCGGCGCTGCAATCCTCGACCTTGCTGGAACGAACCCGGGGTCACAACGCGGCATGCGCATCGCTGGGTTTGATGACGCAGCGGACCTTCATCTCCGGTCCGTCGACGATTGGGAGGACGACGTCTGCGCTCTGCACTTGGCGCAGTTCCTCGAGGATCGTCCGCGGGCTGTTGCCGAGCCCGGCGTGAGCTTGCCATTGCTCGAGGGTCTTCCCGAGGGCGTAGGCAAGGAAGCAGACGAAGATGTGGGCACGCACTCGATCCTCGCGCTGATGCCAAACGGGGGCGGATGGAGAGGTCGGACTTCTGGATGTGGAACGCGGCCTCAGCTTCGGTGAGCTGGATGTTCGTGCGCCAGAGTCCTTCCTCGGTCCAGCCGGTGACGTTGGTACGAAGCAGGTAGCAGCCGGCGCTACGCTCGGTCATTCTTGCCAGGCCAGGTTGTCGTTCACGAACAGTTCGAGGCCCGATGGGTTGCCGGCAGAGGCCTGGACCTCGACCACGAACTTCTTCGAGGCTCGGCTGTTGCGAACGTGACCTGCTTCGCATCCCATGCTGCGGCGGGGCCGACGCTGCCGCCTTGGCCGGGCACCAGGACGCCGCGATCGCGACGGCGGCGAAGCAGGCGCTCGCCAAGCTCGAAGCAAAGTGATCACTTGCACGACACCGCGAGCCGATGCGCGGTGAACCCGCGCGCCGCCAACCACTCGAGCACCCCGCGCGACCGCCGTTCGACCCACGCTTCGACCACCGCGGTCGCCGCGGGCGCCGGGCTCGCCGGGCTCGCGAGGGGGTTGACATCGCCACCCAGACGTCGATCGAGTTCGTCGAGCACTGCCGCATCGATCGAGCGCTCGTGCAACGCCAGCACGAGCCACAATTGGCGCGACGGCAAGTCGCTCGGCACGTCGAACCCGGGATGCAGCGACAACGCGCCGATCGCGTTCGGCACGATCACCGGGCGCGGCAGCGTGTGCAGGCCCGGCAGCAGGTGGTTCGCGACCTCGCCGAAGACCGGAGCGATAGCCCGAACCGAACGAGTTGATGGCGATGATGTCGCCGTTGGGGAGCACCGCGAGGCGGTCGACGCCGACGGCGAAGCCAGTGCCGAGCGATGTCCAACTCACACCGTTCCACCGGTAGACGACTTGTCCCGTCGCCGCGACCAGGCCACCTTTATGGTCGAAGGCGATGGCGGCGATGCCGGTCGGGGTCTGCGGGACCGGCACCCACGCGCTGCCGTTCCAACGACCGATGCCAGGCAGCAGCGTCGTGCCCGCAGCGATCGCGTTGAACACGAGCACGTCGCCGTCGGGGCCGATCTCCAGCCTCGTGGATGAGCTCGTGAAGGCGCGCGGATGGCCCGACCAACCGGTCGTGTTCGTGTAGAGCAACAGCGATTGCGCGTGGCCGGGATCGATCCCGAGCGAGCGGCGTGCGACGTGTGCGCCGACGCCGACCAGGGCGAGCAAGACGGGAACCGTGAAGAATGTGCGAGGGAGCATTGGTCTGCTGGTGTGGCGCGGCTTGCTGTAGCGGTCAGATGATCGCCGGGCCCTGGTTGGCGCGAGCGCGTTCGCGGCGCGCGAACCAGAACCCCACGAGCCAGATTCCGGCGAGGATCGCGTAGACCGACAGCAGAATGGGCCAGACAAGGGGAACCCAACCGAGGGCGAACTCGCGGACGCCGCCGAAGTCGTAGTCGAGCCCCTTGGCGAAGACGAGCCTGCTCTCGAACAGCGGCGGCCACAGCTGGTTGGTCGGCCAATCGCTCCCCCCCCACGCCGGCCACCGCAGGAACAACAACACGCTGACAAGTCCCAACCCTGCGTAGGCGAGCCTATGGCCTGCCGCCAGAAAGCGCACGGACGCCAGCGCGAACGGCAGCACGATCAGGTTCGTGTGCCGCTGCCAATCGAACGCGATGCAGAACACCGCGAGGATGCCGCCGAACACCAACCAGAAATGCCAGCGGTCCCTGCGGATCGTGCTTCGGTGCTGGTGCCACGCAAGCACGGCGAGCAAGGGACCGTACGCGACCGTCCACTGCACGAGAGCCAGGGCCCAAACCGCGAAAGTGCCACCGGGGAACAAGGGGTGGGAGAGGAAGTAGTCGGCAGAGAACAGCTGCTGCGCCGCGTGCGCCTTGACGTAGTAGTAGAACGCTGCATAGAGAACGAGTGCGGCGCCGGCACCCAAGGCATCCGCTCTCCAGCTGCCACCTGCCTCGCGACGCAAGAACCACAACCACGGCAGAAAGAAGAGCGCGAGCTCGTGGTTGAGCAGGTTGAGGAAGAACAAGGACCAGAAGACCACGGTGTGGCGCGCGGCCATCGCCATCACGAAGAACAGCGCGTAGCAAAGCGGGTCGGTGTAGCCGACCCAGTGGAGCTTGTACATCTGCACAGGAGCAGTGACGGCCACTGCGCATGTGACCAGCGCGGCGTCGATCGCCCGGCTCTTCTGTTGGCGGCAGTAGAGAAAGACCACCGCAAGCATGAGCACGGCCAGGCCGCGCACGAAGTAGACGTAGCGCAGCCCGCCACCCATGCCGAACACGTATGCGAGCAACGGCCCGAGGATGCGATGCGGCAGCTGCCCCAGCAGGCCAAGCGGATCCGCCGACATATACTGCCACTGCTCGCCGAAGCCGGATGTCGTGGTTCCCGGTGGCACCAACCAACAGGACAACAAGTAGGCGGCGGTCCCGACGGCGAGAGCCAGCGCGCCAGCAGCGGCTGCGGGCAAGATCCGGTCGCGGAGACTCAGAGCGGTGGGCATGGCGCAGACGACCGAGGTCGCGGCGCACGCTACTCACACCGCCAAAGAGCGTCAAGCTGACGACCCACTCGACGTGACGCATCGAATGACGAGTGACGTAGAGTGCGACACCCCATGCGCAGTCCGCTGCTCTGGCTAGCCCTGCTCTGCCACCTGTGCCTCGCCACTGGCTATGCGCTCCTCACGCCGAGCTTCGAAGGGCCCGACGAGAACAGCCACTACGAGTACGCGTGGAGCCTCGCCAACAATGGCCACCTGCCGTTGTCACCGGGCCTGGCAATGTCGCGCGAACTGCCGCAGACGGAGAGCGCCGCACTCGCTCACCATCCGCCGCTCTACTACGCGCTGCTCGCCAT
>JBDSBS010000718.1:0-3214 GCA_039921435.1 Planctomycetota bacterium
GTTTGGCCTGGCTGAACACGTCGTCGTCGTCGGCTGCCGACTACGACGACGGCGACGGCCGCATCGGCACTACGCCGGCGCACCGCGCTGCAGGCACTTGCCGAACGTCTCCGCATCGACGTTGGCGCCGCAGACGATCAGACCCACGCGCTGGCCTTGCACCCGTTCGCGGCATTGCAGCATGGCTGCGGTCGTCGCGGCTCCGGCCGGCTCGACGGCAAGCTTGGCATCGGCGAACAGGAGCCACATCGCCCGACACAGTTCGTCGTCGTCGACCTTGATCAGTTCGTCGACGAAACGTTTGCACATCGCGAACGAGTACGGCAACGCCATCGGCGCGCCGAGGCTGTCGGCGATCGTCGTCACGGCGTCGATGCGCTGCGGACTGCCCGCGGCGAAGCTGCGATGCATGGTGTCCGCACCCGCGGGTTCGACGCCGATGACTCGGCAGCGCGGCTGCAGCTGTTTCACGGCGCACGCCACGCCGGCGGCGAGCCCGCCGCCGCCGATCGGCACGAACAGCACGTCGAGCTGGCCCGTCTGCCGCAAGAACTCCATGCCGAGCGTCGCCGCGCCGAGCGCCATGCCCTCACCTTCGAACGGGTGCACGAAGTAGCGACCCTCCTGCTCTTCGAGTTGCTTCACAGTGGCGAACGCGCTGGCGATGTCGGGCGTGAGTACGACCTCGGCGCCGAGTGCGCGGCTGGCCTCGACGCGCGCGGGGTTGGCGGTCTTCGGCATGACGACCTTGGCGTTGGTGCCGAGCGCTTTGGCGGCGTACGCGACGGCGATGGCGTGGTTGCCGGCGCTGACGGCGGTAACGCCGCGCGCGAGCTGTTTGGACTGCAGACGCCGCATGGTCAGCAAGGCACCGCGCGCCTTGAACGAGCCGCCGTGTTGGAACAGCTCGAGCTTGAGCCAAAGCGTCGACTCCGCCGGCTTCTGCGCGTCGATACGATGCCCTTGCCAGGTCCACGCCGGTGTCTCGCGCACGAGTCCGAGCAGTTCGCGTCGGGCAAGCTGGATCGCGGCCGTGGTGGGGGCTGGAGCGTTTGGGTCGGGCGGGTTCACGGTGAGTTTGCGGTTGGCCTCGCGGCACTACCAGCGATGGAACGCTGGGTGTCCCTCGCGAACCGCCACGAACAGCCCGTCGCATGTTGCACAAATGCGACCATCGGCCTCGAGCGAACCGCTGATGCGCGCACGATCGGCGGACGACTCCGTGACCTTGGCACGCAATAGCACGGGCGCATTGGTCGGGGTCGGACGCCGCAGCTTGATCGAATACTCGGCCGTAACCGTGCACGGCGGCTCTGTGGCACCACTCTGCTGCATGAGATGCCACGCCGCGGTCCAGTTGCAGTGGCAGTCGAGCAAGGCACCGATGATGCCGCCGTTCAACATGCCGGGGAACGCCTCGTGCATCGTCTTGGGCTGCCACGTGCAGACGACTTCGTCACCTTGCACGATGCTGCGGATGCGCAGGCCGTCCTGGTTGGCGGGACCGCAGCCGAAGCAGGCGTTGTTCGGCGCGAAGCGTTCCTGCAGGCTCTGGTCCATGCCGCGTAGCTTAGAGAATTGTGTGGCGGCGCGACAATTCTCCGAGCGAAGCGGCCGCGAGCCGGAAATGATCGCGCCCATGTCGACCTCACGCCGTGCGTTCCTGGGCGCTGCTGCCAGCGCCGCTGCTGCCCTCGGTCTGCCTGCGAGCCAAACGGTGCCGTGGCGCAGGGTGCCGAGATCCCCGCGCAAGCCAGCGCGACTGATGATCGTCGGGGTCGCCGGACGCGGTGGCGACAACCTCAATGGTGTCGCGAGCGAAGACATCGCGGTGCTGTGCGACGTCGACAGCAAGCACCTGCAGGCCGCGGCCGCGAAGTTTCCGAACGCGCGCTTGTGTGCCGACTACCGCACGATCCTGCAGGATGCCGACACCGTGGCCAAACTCGATGGCGTCGTCATCAGCACGCCCGACCATTCGCACTTCCTGCCGGCGATGCTAGCACTGCAGCAAGGGCTCGACGTCTACTGCGAGAAGCCGCTGACGCACACCGTGGCACAGACCCGGCGCTTGCTCGCGACCGCGACGGCGAAGGGTTGCATCACACAGATGGGCACGCAGATCCACGCCAACGCCAACTACCGCCGCGTCGTCGAGGCGATCCGCGGCGGTGCGGTCGGCGCGGTGCGCGAGGTGATCGTGTTCGTCAATGGCACCGATTGGTCGGCGCTGCAGGTGCCCGAGCCTGTGCCGTTACCCGATTACCTCGACTGGGATCTCTGGCAAGGTCCGGCTGCCGTGCGGCCGTTCACGAAGGACTACCACCCGATGGGGTGGCGCCGCTATTGGGCGTTCGGCGGCGGAACAACGGCCGACATGGGTTGCCACTTCGTCGACCTCGCGTTCTGGGCGCTCGACCTCGATGCGCCGACGTCGCTGTTGGCCGATGGCAGCGAGCCGCATGCCGAGTGTGCACCGGCCGCGTTGCGCTGCGAATATGCGTTCCCCGCGCGCGGCAAGCGCGGCGCATTGACGCTGCGCTGGCACGGCGGCAAGGATCGCCCCGAACAAGAGCTGACCTCGCGGGGCCTGAAGGCGTGGACCAACGGGGTGCTGTTCGTCGGCGACGACGGTTGGCTGATCAGCAACTACGACAAGCACGAGGTCGGGCCCGAGGCGCGCAAGGCAACGTGGAAGGCGCCGGCCGAATCGATCGCCGCGTCGCCGGGTCACCACAAGGAATGGTTGCTCGCGTGTGCCTCGCGGCAACAGCCGTCGTGCGCGTTCTCGTATGCGGCGCCACTGACCGAGACGGTGCTGCTAGCGAACGTCGGCTTCCGCGCCGCGCGCGGCAAGCGACTCGCGTGGGATGCCGTGGCCATGCGCACGGACTCGGCGGCTGCCAATGCGCTGCTCGACTCGGCGGCGCGCGATGGCTTTTCGATCGCCTGACTTCGCAGCTGTGGTCCACGGAAGTGATGGCGCTGGGTTGCGCGGACACCAGCTACCAGAAGGGGCTAACATCTGTGACTTCCCCCAACCTCCTCCGAGGTCCTGCCAATGCGCTCTACCACACTCATCGGTTGCCTTCTCTCTGCTTGCCTGGCCGCCACCGCCACCGCCCAACTGGCCGGTCCCGGCCTCACTTGGACAGGCTCGCTCGGCAGCTTTGCCGGCACTTACTTGCCAACCTGCACGAGCCTGCCTGTCTCC
>JBDSBS010000719.1:0-3153 GCA_039921435.1 Planctomycetota bacterium
ATTGCGCGTTCCGCACCGAGAAGATCTACAGGGACCAGGGCTACGAGAAGCTCAAGCTCGAGATCGTCGAGGGCCTGACCGAACAGAGTGGGCATTGGCCGCTGCCGAGCTACGTCGCGAAGATGCTCGACTGGCTCGATCAAGTGTCGACGCAGTCGGCCGTGCAGGCCATGCGCATCGTCGCGAGTGAACTGCAGAAGCAGAACCCCGATCTGGCCTCGATCGGCGAGCAGGTGCAGAAGGCCAAGAAGCTGCTGTCGAAAGCCGACGACACCGACAAGAAGGAACTGTCGGCGCAGCTCGATGCACTGCAGACGTTCTTGGCCAAGGCCATGGAGTTGCACAGTCAGAAGCTGTTGGCTGAGCCAGCCGTGTCCGATCCGAAGGCGTCGTTTGGGCCGTGGGTGTCGCACTTCCTGCGGGTCGACCACGCGTTTGGCGACGAAGCCGACTGGCGCCGCGCCCTCAGCAAGCCGCGCGAACTCGCCACTCGCCACGACAAGCTCGTCGACAAGGCCATCAAGGCGCTCGACAAGGGCAGCAAGGGTGCGTGGACCGCCGGGCTGCGCGCCTATGAGGATGCGTTCTTGTCGGCGCGCAGCGAGGAACTGCGCGTGGCGCTGACGGGTTCGCTGAAGGACGCGAAGCCGCCCGAGCCGGAAGGCGAGCAGAAGCTGCAGGCGGTTGTCACTGTGCGCACTCAGGCTGGCGTGGATGCCGACAAGGTGATGGACGAGATCGGGGGGCCGTTGCTGCAAGAGCTGAAGGCAGCGGCACCGGGCTTGTTCGAGGT
This sequence comes from Planctomycetota bacterium, assembly GCA_039921435.1. Lineage (GTDB taxonomy): Bacteria > Planctomycetota > UBA1135 > UBA1135 > UBA2386 > DASVAL01. Next base: position 794 of record JBDSBS010000719.1, read on the forward strand.
CGAGGCCGAAGCGAAGCCCGACAAGTAGCGCGACAAGCACTGCGACACGCAGTGCTCGCCGCGCCGGTGAGCGCTACTTCGGCAGCTCGATGAGCGTGGTGGCCAGCATCTTGTCGAAGTGCACTTCAAGCTGCAGCCGCGTGTGCTCCTTGTCGCCCGCGGGTTGCACGTCGATGTTGAGGTGTTCGTAGAGGGTCGAGTCGGCTGTGAACTTCGTCGCCAGCACGTGTGCGTTCTCGGGGATCTTCGTGCTGAAGCCCTGACCCTCGTGCAGCGTCAGCTCCCACGTCTTGTCCTTGGTCTTGCGCGTGCTCAGTGCGTACTTGCCGGCCTTGACGTCGCGGCCGCCGATGACGAGGTCCGCCGTCGTCTCGAACACCGCCCCGGCGAGGTGCCAGGCCTTGCCCGCTTCCATCTTCTCGGCGCCCGCCGCATCGAAGGTGACCGTCTGGTAGCGAACGGTGACCTTCAGGTCCTTGCTGACAGTGCATTCGAGCGTCTTGGGGAAGTGGGGGTGGAACGGTGGCTGCTCGGGCACGACGAGTGCTCGAGCATCATCGATGTGGAGCTGGCGCACCGTCGGTGCAAACGCGAGCAGGGGCAGTAGAGACAGCGGAGCGACCCGCAACAGGGACAGCACGAGGTTCTGGTGGCGCATGGTTCTCACCTTCGGGGATGGGGTGCGAGCACGCTACGGCGCCGCACGCCCACCGGCGAGGTGCCCGCGCGATTCCCCGCTGACACCGCGTTCCAGCGACTGCCGCATTCCAGGACGGTCGACGACCGCACCGCTCAAGATTTGGTCGCCGCGAGCCGAAAGTGCCTCTCGGAACGACCTTCCGCGCATGAGTCTCGAAGTACGTCTCGGCCAACGCCAAGAACAACGCCTCGCCCTGCTGCCGCAGATGCTGCAGTCGATCGAGGTGTTGCAGCTCGCGACCGAGGACCTGATGCAGTTTCTCGAGGCGGAGGTGCAGCAGAACGAGACGCTCGAGCTGCGGGCTGTGGAGCACCCGGCGCCGGAGTTGCCGGCGCAGCCGAGCGCGGAGAGCTATGACTCCGGCTGGGACTCCGGCTGGGACTCGGGCTGGGAAGAATGGCGGCGCGGGCCGGCCGGCGACGGCGAGGACAAGAAGCAGGCGTTCCTCGAGAGCGTGCCAGCCAGCGCCGACACGCTGGTGGAGTTCGTGCGGCAACAAGTTGCATTCCGCGGCGTGCCGTCGCTGTTGGCCGATGCGGTTGCGCAGTTGACGCTGCGCCTCGACGAACGCGGCCTCTTGCCGTTCTCGTTGGCGGAGATCGCGGCGGAGCTGGCAGTGCCGTTGGCCCTGCTCGAAGAGGCGCACGCAGAGCTGCTGACACTCGAGCCGCGCGGCATCGGCGCCTTCGACCCGGTCGAGGCGATGCTGTTGCAGGCGGCCGGCGATCCGGACCTGCCCTTGATCGAGTTGTTGCTGCGCCAACACCTCGACGCACTGGGCCGCAACAAGCTGCCGGAAGTGGCGCGTGCCCTGCAGGTGTCCGTCGAGGATCTGTCCGACCTGTTGGAACGTATGAAGGATCTGAGCCCGCGCCCCGCGGCCGCCTTCACCGAACACGCTGCGACCGGGTTGCGGCCCGACGCCTATGCGTGGCTACGCGACGGCGTTCTGCACGTGGCGCTCGACGCCGCCGCCGTGCCGGAGCTGGCGGTCAATGAAGGCTACGCGGCGATGGCTGCGGACCGTGGCACGGCACGCGAAGTGCGCGACTACTTGCGGCCCAAGCTGCGATCCGCGCGCGATTTGATCGAAGCCGTGCGCCAGCGCCAGCAGACGCTGTCGCGGGTCACACACGCTGTGATGAAGGAGCAGATGCCGTTCTTGGCCAAGGGCAAACACGCCATCCGTCCGCTGCGCATGAGCCACATTGCCGATCAGCTCGGTCTACACACGTCGACAGTGAGCCGCGCGATTGCGGGCAAGCACGTGCAGACCGACCGCGGCGTGTATCGCCTGCGCGACTTCTTCGACGGCGGCCGCATCGACGCGGCCCCGACCGCGGGCCAGGGCCGTATGGCCATCGCCCAGCAGATCGGTGAACTCGTCGCCGCCGAGGACAAGCAGACGCCCATGTCGGACGACGACCTGGTTTCAGCACTGGCAAACCGAGGCGTGCAGGCCGCACGCCGCACGGTGAGCAAGTACCGCAAGGAGCTCGGCATCCCGTCGAGCTACTTGCGCCGAAGGTACGGAGACAACGCATGACTCGGCACGACCCGTTCTCGTACGGTCAGGTTCAGCTCGCGGGTGGCAAGTCACCCGCGGCAACCGAACCGGACGACATCTTGTTTGCGGAAGCCAGTTCGCCAAGTGCCACTT
>JBDSBS010000720.1:0-3491 GCA_039921435.1 Planctomycetota bacterium
AAGCCGGAGACGACGTCGAACAGTTCCTCGTCAATGCCACCCTGGCGTAGGCGATGGAACGACTCCTGGAGGTGCTGGAGCAGCTCGTCGATGTTCTTGTCGGCGCGCTGCATCGCGGCCAGGCGGCTCGTGTTCTCACTGGCGAGCGATTCGGCGCAGGCCCGGAACAGCGAGATGAACAGCAAATCGTGGGTGAGTGCGCGCAGGGTCGCTGTGACGTCGCCGAGGACTTCGGCGAGGTTGCTGGTCGGCCAGGCAACGTCGATCAGTCCGTGGAGCCAGCTCTCGTCGAACGGCAGCAGCCGCTGGCTGCTCGGCGCATAGCCGGCGCCGGGGGTCGGCCGGTTGTAGAACAGGTGCAGTTCGTCGATGCGGCCCTGGCTGTGCAGCGCCTCGCCCTGGATCAATATCTGGCCGATGAGCGGGGCAACGGCTTGCACCGAGCTTGGCACGGGGAAGCGCTGGCTCGGCACGAGACCGGCGTCAGCCAGGCGGACCTGGGCCCGCTCGCCGACGGCCCACAGCTGCACGCCGCCCGTTCGGCTGGCGAGGGTCCTGACCGCAAAGTCGACCACCACTTCGTTGAACTGGCCCACCAATCCCTGGTCGGAGCCGAATACCACGGCGCCGATCATCCTGGTCCCTCCAGCACCGCGGGCTCGCTCCATTCTCAGAGCCCCTGGCCCGAGCTGCCGGAGGCAGGCGCCCAGGCCGAGCTCCACGGTCCGGTAGTAGTCGCCGAGTGCCAGCACCGACTTCTCGTACTGCCCGATGCTCGAGGCCGCGAGCGCCTTCATGGTGCGCACGACCGACTGCAGATCGCCCGAGCTGGCGATCTTCCGGCGCAGGCTCGCGGTGCTCTCGCTCATGACTTGGGTGCCACCGCGAGGGTTGCCAGCTGGAACGGTAAGAGGGCCTGGCGAACGAGGTCGACGATCAGCTTGCGGTCGGCGTCGGCCAGGCTCTCAGCGGTCTCGAAACGTGCGCTCACCTCGGCTGGGATGCCGGCCGCTGCTTCACGCACGGCGCGTTCGGCGTCGTGCATCTGCTCCAGCGGTACTGTGTCGAACAGCCTCGCACCCAGACCCAACAGCACGGCGATCTGGGCTGGCACCGACACGGGGGCAAGTTCGGCCTGCGCGAGACAGGCACGGATGCGCCGGCCGTGCTCGAGAATCTCCTTGCTGCTCTCGTCGAGGCGGGCGCCGAAGCGCGCAAACGTCTCGAGCTCCTCGAACTGGGCGTAGCCGAGCTTGAGGTCGCCGGCGACCGCCCGGTAGGCCGCCCGTTGTGCTTTGCCGTCGACGCGCGACACCGACTTGCCGACGTCGATCGCTGGCAGCACGCCCAGTTCGAACAGCGACGGCGACAGGTAGATCTGCCCATCGGTGATCGAGATCAGGTTGGTGGGGATGTAGGCCGAGATGTCCTGGGCCTCGGTCTCGATGATCGGCAGCGCCGTGAGCGAGCCGCCGCCGAGTTCCTGGCGCAGGTGGGTCGAACGTTCCAGCAGGCGCGAGTGGATGTAGAAGATGTCGCCGGGGAAGGCCTCTCTGCCGGGTGGGCGCCGCAGCAGCAGGGAGAGTTCGCGATAGGCTCGCGCGTGCTGGGTGAGGTCGTCGTAGACGATCAACACGTCGCGGCCCGCCGCCATGAAGTGCTCGGCGATGCTCGTCGCCGCGTAGGGTGCGATGTAGGCGAGACCGGGCGGGTCGTAGCCTTCGCTGACCACCACGACGGTGTGCTCGAGAGCACCCTGATCTCGCAGAACGGCGACTGCCTTGGCGACGGCCGAAGCGCGCTGACCGATGGCACAGTAGACGCAGACGACGTTGCGACCCTTCTGGTTGAGGATGGTGTCGATCGCAATCGCGGTCTTGCCCGTCTGCCGGTCGCCGAGGATCAACTCGCGCTGGCCGCGTCCGATCGGAATCAGCGCGTCGACCACCTTCAAGCCGGTCTGCAGCGGCACGGTGACCGGCGCACGGTCCATGATCGCTGGCGCGGGGCGTTCGATGGGCCAGCGCTCCGTCGATGCGATCTGCCCCAGGCCATCGAGTGGCCGACCGAGCGGGTCGATGACGCGGCCCAAGAGAACGTCGCCGACGACCACATCCATGACCCGGCCGGTTCGCTGCACTTCACAGCCTGCGTGCAGATGCGAGTACTGCCCCAGCAGCACGACACCGATCTCGTGCTCGTCGACGTTGAACGCGATGCCGAACAGTCCACCGGGAAACGCCAGCAGTTCTTCGAAGCCGATGCTCGGTAGACCGGCGACCGTGGCGATGCCGGTCGAGACGGTCACAACCGTGCCGACCTCGCGCGGTCGCAGGCCGGGCGAGAAGCGTTCGCAGGCCTGGCGCACGGCTTCGAACACACGATCGAAGACCTGCTGCAGGTTGTCAGTCGCCATGGTGGGCCGCCGCCTCCATCGCTGGTGCCGCCTTGGTCACCGGGGCGCTCTGCTTGCCGATCACTTGATCGACGCTCTCCTGGAGCGACCGCAGGTACTCGGCGATGCTCCACGCCACCTTCTGTCCATTCGCGGTCAGTTCGACGCCGCTGACCAGGTCTGGGGACGTCTCGAAGCGCAGCGGCACGGCCATCGAGAAGGTCTCGTTGAGGGCCTTCTGGATCGCCTCGCGCTGCTCTGACGGCAGGTCGAACGCGGTGCGCACCAGCGCCTGCTCGGTCGCGGCATGCAGGGCCTTGTCCAACCCGGCCTTGGCGGCGTCGTCGAGTCCACGCACGCGACGCACGAATGCCTCGCCGACGTGCGCCTCGAGGCTCACGCTGGCCAGATCGGCCAGCGCCTTGCGCGCAATGGCGAACACCTCCTGCTGAGCGCGGCCCGCGATCGCGCCCTTCAGACCCTTCGCTTCGTTGTGCAGCGCCTGCTGCAACTTGTTGCTCGCCGCCTCGGCGGCCTGCCGCGCCGCCGCGAGCAGGCGCTGCCCTTCGGCGTCCGCCGCCTCCTTGGCCTTCTTCATGAGGCCATCACGCTCTTGGTCGAAGTCCTCGTTCTTGTGCTGGAACGTGTCGCGCTCCTGCCCGGCCTCGAGCTGCTTCTTCTTGGCGTCGGCCAGCTCGGCGGCGACCCGTTCGTCACGCGCCTCGACGACCTTCAGGATGGGGCCGTACAGGAAGCGCTTCATCAGCCACACCAGAACGACGAAGTTCAATGCTTGCGCGCCGACCGTGAACCAATCGATGAGCATGATTCACTTGCCTGCGGCTTGCGCGATGTAGTGATTCCAGAACGGGTTCGCGAAGATCAAGATCATCGAGACCACGAAACAATAGATGGCCGTGGACTCGATCATCGCCAGCCCCACGAACAGAGTGCGCGTGATGGTGGCGGACGCGTCGGGTTGTTGGGCGAGCGAGGTCAGTGCGGTAGCGACGGCACGCCCCTCCGCCAGTGCAGGGCCCATCGTGCCGAAGCCCGTGGTGATGCCGGCGATGATGATCGAGGTCGCCGCGATGAT
>JBDSBS010000721.1:0-5243 GCA_039921435.1 Planctomycetota bacterium
AAAATCAGTCGCGGCTGCGCAGCGCCTCGAACAACCAGGCCCGCGCGTAGTTCCAGTGGCGGCGGATCGTGCGGTCAGAGACCTGCAGCAAGGCGGCGGTCTCGAACTCGCTGAGCCCACAGTAGAAGCGCAGCCGCACGACCTCGGCGACCTCCGGGTGCTGCTGCCGGAGTCGTTCGAACACCTCGTCGACCGCCAGCACCTCGTCGAGATTGTCGTCGTCGGCGAGGTCGATGCCGGACAGCGTGATCGGCTTGCGTTCACCGCCGCGGCGCAGGCGGCCGCGGTTGCGCGCGTGGTCGATCAGGATGCGCCGCATCGCCTCGGCCGCAGCTGCGAAGAACTGCGCCTTGCTGTCCCAGTCGAGCGGCCGATCGCCGGCGATACGCAGGAAGGCCTCGTGCACGAGTGCCGTAGCGCCGAGCGTGTGGTCAGAGCGTTCGCGGCCCATGCGTTCGTGGGCGAGCCGCCGCAGCTCGGCATAGACGATCGGCAGCAGATCCTGCGCCGAACGGGGACCGGCAGCGGACGATGGCTCGGCAGGTTGCTCGGAATCGGCCATGCGAGAGTAGGGCTGCGGCCAGGAACCGCCACCCAGACCGTCGCAGAAGGCGTCGCACTCGTCAACGGCCCGGCGCAGGCCGCCGTCAATTCCCCTCTTCCCGCCGCGCGGGCACGTCGAACCAGACGGAGGGTGGGACCAGCCGCCAGCGTTCGAGTTGCTTGCGCAGCTTCACCAGCCAGGCCGCCCCACGACCGTTGATCGACCAGCGATCCTCCGCCTGCAGCGTGCGCAGGTAACCGCGCAGGAACGCATCGAGCGGCAGCCAGCGCCCTGGCACTTCGCTTCCTGGATGAACCCTCACGCCATCGCGATCGCTGTCACCGCCACCCCCACCGTCACCGCCACCCCACCACGAACCCCGTCATCCGACTCTCGCCGAACATCCGACTCAGTGCCAACCACAACCCGAGCGGCGCCAGCAGCGCCAGCACCGAGGGCGCACTCAGCAAATCCGCCTCTCGCCGCGCACACCACAGCACCCCCGCATGCGCAACGGCGATGCACAACGTTCCGCCCGTTCCGCACACGAACGGCCGCCGCCACAACGTCGTCGCCACCGACACCCCGAGCGCCACCGCCGCGACGCCCGCCAGATGCCACGCCAACCGCGCCCCCTGCGCGTGCAGAACAATCGCATCGGCGACCAGCACCACAGTCCCCGCCAACGGCACCGCCATGCCGGGCACGACCTTCGCGGCGCCGCGCAACACCCACCAGATCGCCGCGAGCACCGTCCACCCAGCGCCCAACATCAGCACGGAGCGTTCGAAACTCCAGCCCTCGCGCATCGACGACGACACCAGCCACGGCAGCGCCAGCACGAGCAGCACTTCGAATGGCAGCAGCACCCACTTCGGCAGCAGCCGCAGGTCGTAGGTCGTAGGCAGCACCCCGCACCCAGCCCCCGCGAAGCACCACCACAGCCACTGCACCGCGCTGCCGTGGCTCCAATCGAGCGCCCACGGCAACTTCGGCCAACCCTCGTCCATGCCGAACGGCACGCAGATCGCGACCGCGATCGCCATCGACAAACCCCGCGGCCCGCCGGCGCCGACGAACAACAGCACCGCCGCGAGTGCCGGTAGCACCCCGAACAACACCCAATGCAGCACGTCCACGCGCGAACTCTACGTTTCGCCAAGCCGCGGGGAGGCGATAGCCTTCTCGCCCGATGTCCATCGCTGCCGTCACCAGCCTCAGCCGCAACTTGACCGAGTGGGCCGAGCGCGACGCCAATCAGAAGTTTCTGCACCAGGCCCAGGAGACCCAGCTGCGCAGCTCACTCGGTAACGGGCAGCGGCAAACCCAGGTGCACGTCGCGGCCTGGATGCTCGGCACCTGGCACCTCGGCCACGGCTTCAGCCAGGTGCTGCAAGGCAACGGCCGCGGCTTCGACGAAGCGCGCCAGGGACAGGCCCTGCGCCGCTGCTCACTGCTGCTGCGCGAACGACACCAGCAGCCGCTGCGGCGCGCGAGTGCCAAGCGCCTGCCGTTCTCGCAAATGCACGGCTCGCTGACCGCTCTGCTCGGCCTCGCCCTGCACGACCCCGGTGCCGAAGACCTCTACGAACTGATACGCCGCCAGCCCGATGGCGCCTTTGGCGAACGGAACCACCTGCCCATGTTCGTGCGCGAACTGTTGACAGTTCGCGCTGGCGAACGCCCCAACGTCACGCAGCGGCTCGGGCCGTACGAAGGGGCGTTCTTGCATTGGACCGGCGACCAGCGCCTGCTCGCTCAGCAGCTCGCCGCTCTGCTCGATGTGCACCTCGAGCAAACGCGCGGTGCGGGTTCGACCTTCGACGACCCACCGTGCCAGCTGTATCCCGTCGAGATCATGGCCGTGCGGAACGTGCGCCAGTGGCTCGGCCTGTCGACTCCGAAGGTCGACCACGCGTTGATGTTCACCAACCTCGCCACGATGACGCCCGACGGGCCGTGGCCTCTGCACGAACTCGTGCAGCGACTCGAACGCCAGCTGCGCAACAGTTGAGTTGCGCACTACCATGCGTTCCGTGCTGACTTCTGCCGAACTCGAACGACTGGCAGCCACCCACCACACCCTGCTCAAGCAGGAGCCAGCGACGACCGTCGAACTGCTCGGCAGCGGCGAAGACGCCGTCGTGCGCAAGACGTACCGCAATCTGGGCCACCGCTGGCTGCAGTCGTTCGGGCGCCGCAGCCGCGCCGGCCGCGAGTTCCACAATCTCACCGCGGTGGTGCGAACCGGCGTACCGTGCACGACGCCGCTGCTGTGGTCAGAACGACGTCGCTGGGGCTGCGTCGACGAGTCGACGCTCGTCACCCGCTACCTGCCCGACAGCCGCCCGCTCAAGCGCGTGCTGGCAGAACTGCCGCGGCACACGGCGACCAGAGCTCGGCTCGCCACCGCGATGGGCCGCCTCGTTGCCGACCTGCACCGCGGCGGTTTCCTTTGGTGCACACCGATGCCGCGCAACGTGCTCGTGCTCGGCAAACCCGAAGACGCCCGCCTCGCGGTGTGCGACACCCCGGCCGGCATCCAGCTCGGCCGCTCGCTGCACCAGAGCCGACTCGCCCGCATCGACCTGTTCGACGCCGCGTTCTCGCCGAGTCGCCAAGTGGACTTCTCGGCGACCGAGCGCCGGCGCTGGCTACGCGGCTACTGCGACGACAACCGCCCCGCCGTGCGCCGGCTGTGGCGCGCGCTCGCCCACCGCAGCGTTTTGCGCCACGATGTGGGCCGCGCCCTCGCGATGTTCTGGCACACCTATATCCTGCTGCCCTTGCAACCCAACCGCCGACACCAGCCCGATCCCGCGCGATGACCAACCTGCACGCCCCCATGCAGCAACACAAGCTGCAGAACTACAACAGCACTCGCGGGGCCGAAGCCTACAAAGCCGACTACCAGAACAAGCTGCACCGGAAGTGGTCCGACAAGCGCGAGCGAGCGCTGCTGCACCGCTACTTCCAGAAGGTCGGCCACGTCGACGCCATTCTCGACATGCCATGCGGCCACGGCCGCTTGTCCGACTTGCTCGAGGGCCACTGCAAGCGCCTCATCGAGGCGGATTGGTCGTTCACGATGGTCTCGCTCAACCAGCAGGACCATGGCACTGGCGACCACGGCACTGGCGAGCACGGCACCGGCGAGCACACCGATCAGCGCCACTACTTCCGCGCCTCCGCACTCGAGATCCCGCTCAAGGACCAGAGCGTCGACGTCGTCGTCAGCTTCCGTCTGTCGCACCACCTCGAGACGCAAGAACTGCGCGAACGCCACCTGCGCGAGTTGTTCCGCACCGCCAAGCAGCGCGTCATCGTGACGTGGTTCTCGGCCACCTCGCTGAAGAACATGCTGCGCGAGATCCGGGTCAAGATCGCCGGCAAGAAGCCAAAGAACGTGCTGCGCAACCAGCGCGTGCGCGCCATCGCCGAAGAGTGCGGCTACGTGCAGGAGGAAGCGCGCCCCCTGTTCCGCATCGGTTCGGGGCACGTGCTCGGCATGTTCGTGCGGCGTTGAGCAGGGGAGCGTCATGAGTACCCGGATCGGGCCACTGTTCGCCGCGCAGCGCCTGATCTTCTTCGCGCTGCTCATGGGCATGTCGCTCTACGCCGTCGTCATCGCGGCGGTCCTGCAGAACAACGACGGCAAGGGCCTGGTGGGCAAGCCCATCGCGATCCTCGACACCGTCGTCGGCGGCGTTGGCATCGGCTTGGCTCTCGCGGCGTTCCTGGTGCGCCGCGTGCTGCAACGGAAACTCGAACGGAAGGACGGCATCGCGCGGACTTCGGCTCGCTTCGTCACGACGATAGTGCCGTTGGCGATGCTCGAAGGCGGCTGCTTGTTTGCACTCACCGTGTGGATGCTGAACGGCAACCCCGTGCCGAGCCTGGTCACAGCACTCGTGCTGCTCGCGATGGCGATCTACATCGTGCCGTTCAGCGATCCCGACGCGCGCTGAGTGCCTGCCCGTGGGGATCGCCAACGCGCTCACCCACCGCTGGCCGTGCATGCACGCGTGCGTGCAGGCGAAGGTGCCGTTCTGTCTCGCCGGTTCGATCCGCGACGACGGTCCGCTGCCCGATACCGAGATGGACCTCATCGTGGCGCAGGAGGCCTACGCCAAGATCCTCGAGAACGTGGGGCTGGTGGTGATCCTGAGTTCGATGCTGCACGGCATCGGCACCGGCAACATGATCGCTGCCGACGTGATGACGGTGTGCGTCGACATCCCTCCGGCGGTCGTGCAGAAGCTCAGCGATCGGGGATCGGCGCAGAGCCAGGGCATCGTGACCGACGTCGGCGCGTTCCATCGCCGGGCCGCCAATCATGGGTTGCAAGCAAGGATGGAAGGTCCCCATCGCGTGGCTTGCGCGAATCACGAGGCATCCCGGAGCATCCCGGTCGCAGCCCTACCCCGCTTCGCCGACTTTGATAGTCTCTCGCTGGCGTCGCCGATATGGCGCGCCTTGGAGAATCGCCATGCGTCTGTTCGTTCCCATCGTGATCGCGTTTGTCATCGCACCGCTTGCCGCGCAGATCGTCACGCGCGCGGTGTTCACGCCGCTCACTCCGGCTGTCGTGCCGCCTGACCGCGACTCCGCGGCGATGGCGTACGACGAGTTTCGCGGCCGCACGCTGCTCGCGGGTGGTCGCCCACCGGGTAACCTCAACGTGTTGCAGGACACCTGG
>JBDSBS010000722.1:0-8364 GCA_039921435.1 Planctomycetota bacterium
GACGTCTCGCCGAGCTCGGCGCGGCGGTCGACTCACTCCGTCGTGTGCAAACGATGCACGACGGTCTGGCCTTGGCGGAACACCTGCTCGCCGTTGGCGGCCAGCCACGCGGCAACCCCAGGCGCCGACAGGCACGCCAGTGGCCCGCAGACCAACCGGGCCCCGCGCGACCGCAGGTTCTCGAGAGTCGTCACCTGGAAGCCGTCGGAGGGCAGGACCCAGCCGTGGCGGTGCGCGTGATAGAGCAGGCGCGGATCTTCGAAGTTGTTGGTGCGGCGCCAGACTGGGTCGTAGCGGGTTTTCTCGGAAGCCACGACGGTCAGTTCCGTGGGGCCGGAGAGCCGGCGGATCGAGGCAGCGATATCGATCATCGGCGATGCGGCGCAGACCTCGCACTTCAGACGTTCTTCGTTCAGTTGCCACGCACCGTGCGCAAGCACGGCGACGAGCGCGGCCGGCCAGAGCCAGCGCGGTGCCTGAGCCGGCCAGGCCCGCGACACGCACCACGCACCGGCGACCGCCGCGTAGACGTGGTAGTGCGGGCCCATGTGGTGGTGGTAGCTGTAGCGCAGCGAGACCAGCAGGCCCGTGCCGACCGTGACGAACAGCGCCACGTCCGCGAGGTCGAGCCGGCGACGCACGAGCATGGCAAACAGACCTATGGCACCGAGCACCGACAGCCCGTAGAGCATCGTCGTGCGCGCGAGCTGCAGCCAGATCGTCGGTTCTCGCAGGTGATGCAGGTCTGGGAACTTCGTGTCGCCACCGCTGACCACTCCGAACGTCAACCCCGTTTCCTCGTGCAGCGAGCGACCGTGCAGCAACCAGGCGCCCACGAGGGCCACGACGAACCCGAAGCCGAGCCACAGCCGCGGTTCGCGCAAGCGGCGCGGGGCGAGCAACGCCGTCCACGCGAACATCAGCAGCCCGAGCTGCAGCGCCGTGGGCTTCTGCAGCGAGGAGAGGGCGAAGGCCGACATGGCCAGGCCGAGCGAGACGCCGTTGCCGCTCGACAGGTAGCGCACGAACTTGACCAGGCCGGCGAGCCCGAGGCTCAGGCTCAGCGCATCGGGCATCACACGCGCACCGAGCATCATGGCGTGCCCACCGCTCAAGAACACGAGCGCGCCAGCCAATGCCCCGCCAGGCCCCGACCTCAGCTCCAACAACCGATGCAGCGACAGCGTCGCCATGAGCATCGCCAGCATCGCGAGCACGCGCCCCGGCCACTCGACATCACCGAAAACCGCCATCACGCTGGCGATCATGAGTTGGTAGAGCGGAAACTCACACTCGACCGCGCCATCGGTGTCGCCGCGCCAGTCGACGCGCGGCCGCAGCGGATTGAAGCCGTCCTCGAGGAAGTTTCGCGCGATGGCCTGCGTGTCGCACTCGCGCCACGAGTAGCCGATGCCGTGCGGCGCCGCGACGAACCAAAGCGAGGCCGCGTAGACGAGCAGCGCGACGAGCAGGTAGCGCCGGCATCGCACGAACGCGTTGGACGTCGTGCCCAAATCAGGGCCAACCAGCTCAGGGCCAACCAGTGCAGGTGGAACCAGATCAGGAGGAACCTGATCTGGCACCCGAGACGTGGGTCGGGCCGTGATCCAAGATGCGAAACGGCATTGCATGCTAGGTGGGGGGTGCATGCGGGTGGAGCGACGAGAGGAGAGGCAAGAACGGCGAGGGCAGGAGCAGGTATTTGCTCGCGTGGTCGTCGAGCATGCGACCGCGCGGCATCGACTTCCGCAGGGCAGCGATCGATGTCGAGTCTACTCCCAACCAACCCCAACCCTACGTCACGCGCGCCCTGGCTTGGACCAGCATTCCGCGCAGTTCCTCGAAGGCTCGGTGCGACGGACCGTTGGGCAGCCGGCGAGCCTTGGCCGAGCCGTACCAGACTTGCGACGCCCGTCGCCGGGCACCGGTGGGAACCGCCTCACCATGAAACAGGGCGGCCGAAGCCGCAGCCTTCGGCCAACGAAACCCGTCGCGCCCGCCATGTTCTGCCTTGGCACGCGGCAGCTCGCGAAGCGCCAAGCCTGCCTCTCCGCCGGTCATCACGCCAACTGCAGCAGCTCGTTCGACGCGCATAATCGTCGTTGGCAGCACGATCGCTAGACTGCGCCACGATGCCGCCTCACGAACGCTCGCTGCGCACACCGTTCTTCGTGTGCCTCGCAGCCATCGCTGTGCTAGGCATCGGTATCTGGCGCGACGCGTGGCCGTGGATCGCCGACGACACGTTCATCTCGCTGCGCTTCGCAGAACGGCTGCTCGCCGGCCACGGACTGACGTGGACCGATGGCGAACGCGTCGAGGGCTACTCGAACCTGCTGTGGGTGCTGCTTACCGCGGGCCTCGGCGCGCTCGGCTGCGACTGGGTCGCCGCCGTGCGCGGCCTCGGCATCGGCTGCATGATCGGCACGTTCGCCGTGCTGGCGTTCGGCGGCCTGCTGCCCGCGCGGCCGCCGGCTCTGCTGGCCGTTCTGCTGCTTGCGGCTCAGACGTCGGTCTCGACGTGGGCAATCGGCGGGCTCGAAGTCCCTCTCGTCATGCTGCTGCTCGCCGCGACGATGGTTCTGGTGACCCGCGCGCTGCGCCATCCAGTTGCCCCTTCGCGACGCTGCCTGCTCGGCGCCGGTCTGGCGCTGGCACTGCTCGCGTGGACGCGGCCCGACGGTCCGCTGTGGGCTGTGGTCGCGGGCACCACCGTGTTCCTCTTCGGCCGCACGGGCCCAACCGAAGTTCCGCGCCGCCGATCGTGGTCGCTGCTCGTTCCCCTGTTGGTGCCCACGCTCGCGGCCGTGCTGCTGCAACTCGGCTTCCGCCTCGCGTACTACGGCGACTGGTTGCCAAACACCGGGCGCGCCAAAGTCTCGCCTTCGGCCGGCAGCCTCGCCGCCGGCGCCGACTACCTCGCGTCTTCGATACGCGCACACCGCGCGCTGCTCGTGCCAGCCGTTCTCGGTGCGATGCTCGGTCTGCGCCGCCGCGAACACCGACCTCTGCTCGCGATGGCAATGCTCGGAGCCGTGCTCTGGAGCCTCTACCTGCTGCAAGTCGGCGGCGACGTCTTTCCGCGTTCACGCCTCGTGTTGCCTGCCCTCGTGCCGCTGACGGTGCTGGCGGCGCATGGCCTCGCGGCACTCGCCAAGTTCGGCCGAGTCGGCAGGATCGCGGCCTGGGTGGTCGCGGTGGGCAGCATCGCACTGACCCGCATCGACGCCGCGCGGCCGACCGCGGACGTGCACCAGCAGCTGTCGACTTGGGAATGGGGCGCCGTCGAAACCGGCGAATGGCTGCGGCGCGCGTTTCGGCCCGAGGCGTCCCAGATCGCAGGCCGAGCACCGTCCAGCCCACTGCTGGCAGTCGATGCAGCCGGCGCCGTGCCGTTCATGAGTCGACTGCCGTGCCTCGACATGCTGGGCCTGTGCGATCGAACGATTGCGACCACGCCGCCCGCTGCCGATCGCGGCTTCATCGTCGGCCACAATCGCGGCAACGGTGCCTACGTGCTGAGTCGTCGGCCGGATCTGATCATGTTCGGCGAACCGCCCGGCGCGCCGCAGCCGCGCTTCCTGAGCGGTGTGCAGATGGAAGCGGAGCCGCAGTTCTTGGCAGACTATCGCGTGGTGCTGTTCCACACCGTCGCGGTCGAACGCGGTGATGGTCCGCCCCGCAACCTGCGCCTGACGATGTGGGTGCGGCTCACTGGAGTGGTTGGCATTCCGGCACTCGACCCTTCGCTGAGTCCTTCGCTGGGCCCTTCGATGGGCCCTTCGATGGGCCCTTCGCTGGATCGGGGCACGAAGGACTGGGGCACGCAGCAAGTGCACGTGCCGGGCTACTTGCTCGCGAGTTACCGCCAGCTCTACTCGTTTGGCGCGCTGGCCAAGAGAACGGGCGCCGATGGACCGGGCCTCGAGCAACTGCAACATGACGTCGCCGAAGGGGCGCGTTGGTGGCTCGACGCGGCCGTCGTCGGAGTCTTGGACTCCGAACGCGTCATCGGTCAGGTCCGCCGCGCCGGCCGACACCGGGTGTCGGGCGTGCCTCTGCCCATAGGCCTCTACACAGTGAAGTCGGACTCGCTGCCGGCCAGCATCACCGTGCAAATGACCGATGCAAGCGGCACCGAACTGCCCCTTCGCGACGGCGCCTGGGTCGTCGCGGCGACAGCCACGGAACGACCGCTCGTCGACATCATCTGCGTTGTGCCCGATACCGTGACCTTGCCTCTGTCGATCGCCGAGATCGAGCTCCAACGCCGCAATTGATCCGATGAGCGACACGCCCCCTCCACCGAGTCCTCGCGTACCGTCGCGGCGAACGCGCGGCCTCGTGCTTGGTGCCCTGCTGCTAGCCACAGTCGTCGGCGCGCACCAACTCGCATTCCTCTGCGACGACGCGTTCATCACGTTCCGCTACGTGGCCAACGCACACGACGGCATCGGGCTGGTCTGGAACGCGCCGCCGTTCCAACCGGTCGAAGGCTACACGGGCTTTCTGTGGGCCCTGGTGCTGTGGACCACGTGGAGCTGGTTTGGTGTCGCGCCACCCGAGGCCGCGAACGTACTGTCGATCGCCTGCGGCGTCGTGCAGTTTGGCGTCGTCGCCATGGCAGCTCTGCGCCTGCGGGCACGCGATGGTGCGCGCTTGCCCGATGTCGTCGCCTTCGTCGCGCTGGCCGCGATCGTCGGCAATCGCACGTTCTTGCAGTGGATGACGAGCGGGCTCGAGACGGCATTGTTCAACGCGGCCTTCATCGGCTGGGTTCTGCACGCGTTCCGCGCGCCCGAACGGCGCACGGGTGTGTGGCTCTGCATCTGGTCGGGTGCGGCAGCCGTCGCGGCGCTGACGCGACCCGATGGCATGCTGCTCGTCGCCGCGACCGCGGGCACCGCCGGGCTCGCCCTGCTGCGGCGGCGTCTGCGCCTGCTGCCGACGCTGCTCGGTCTGCTGCCGCTGCTGACGGTGATCGCACACGTTGTGTGGCGCCGTTGTTTCTACGGCGAATGGTTGCCCAACACCTACTACGCGAAGGTCGTAGCACCTTGGCCCGAGGCAGGTCTGCGCTACTTCGCGTCGTTCGCCATCGAGCACGGTGTCTGGCTGTGGCTGCCGCTCGCCACACTGTGGCTGCTCGTCGAATGCCTGCGCAGCGTGCGCGGCGCGATTCGCATCGTGTGGATGAACGTGCCTGCAGCCGCGGCCGTCGCGATGGTGCTGTTCCACCTGTGCTACTACGTGTTCCAGGTTGGCGGCGACCACTTCGAGTACCGCGTCTTCAGTCACCTGGTGCCGCTCCTGGTGTTGAGCACAGCCGCGATGGCGGCGCAACTCGTCAACGGAAAGCCCCTGGCCATCATCATGCTCGCGTGCCTCTGGCTGGCCAGCGGCGTCGGTTGGCTGCACCTGGCGCTGACGCGCGACATGCCGATCCACGGCTTCAAGCCACTCGCACCGCAACTGCCAGCCGCCGTGCAGCCCATCGCGCGCTGGTTCGATCGACAACAGGCCTGGCTGTTGTTTCGCAACATCGGCCTGCGCTGTAACCACCACGCGCTGTTGCTCGAGCGCTTCCGGGCGCCGTTCCCGCAGCGTCTGCACGTGACCGAACGACCCGATCCGTTCCCGATGTTTGCGATCGGCGCCGTCGGCATGGCCGGCTGGTCCTTGCCCGACTGCGCGATCCTCGACCTGCACGGCCTCAACGAATGGGTCGTCGCGCGCACGCCGGTGCGAGGCTTTGGTCCGCCGCTCACGAGCGAACGACTGCGCCCGTTGCTCGCCGCGGCCGATGTCACCAAGGACGGCTACATCGACAGAACTGAGCTGCGTGCGGCGATCGCTGCTCTGAGCGGCGGCACCGGCGAAGGCGACGCCGCGGACTACCTGGTCAGCATCCTCATGGCGATCTACGCACGCGAACGCCCCGACGCGCTGACGCTCGCGGAAGCTGAGGGCATCGGCGACTCGCTCGGTGGTGCACGTTCCATGGCGCACGAACGGCATCCTCCCGATGGCTACGTCGAAGCCTGGGCGCCCAACGTCACGGTCACGAACGGCAGCGCGGTGGCGCGCGCGAGAGAAGTTCCGCTGACCGAAGAACGCGTGCGCGCCATCGAAGCCGAATGGCGCGACAAGGTGCGGCGCGGGTTGCTCGGTCGGTGAGGGCCGCGCCTGCCTCCTGCCTCGGCAATCGCGCAGACCGGTTTCCACCGAACTCGAAGGCAAGTTGCACGGCCCAGCGGCGTGACCCCAATTGCGCGTCCAGCTGTGATGCGCGCGGCCCGGCGCTTCACAGTTCTTCCGTCATCGCGACCAGTCCGGTCGCGAGCGGCACGCATTCGACGCCATCGAGACGCAGCCGCTTCTTACCGCCGTAGAGCAGCCAGCGCTTCGCCGGCGGATAGTCCTCGCCGAACAGTCGCAGACCAGCGAGGTCCTCGGTGCGCACCACCGGCGCGCGCTTGACCTCGATCGCGTGCAGGCCGCGTTCGCCGTTGAGCACGAAGTCGACCTCGGCACCGCCTTCGGTGCGCCACGTCGACAGGTCGTAGCCGAGTTTGCGGTAGGCGTTGGCGGCGCGCAGTTCGTTCAACACCAGCGTCTCGAGCGCCGGCCCGTCGATTTCGGCCGCGGCATCGAGAGGGCCCTTCGGACGCAGCGTGCGATAGACACCGGCATCGAACAGGAAGAACCGCGGATGCGCCGTCACCTTCCGTTTGGCGCGGCGGGTGAACATCGGCACGCGCACGGCCAGCAGCAGGTCTTCGAGCGCCTGGAACCACTGTTCGACGGTCTTACGTTCGACGCCGCAGTCGCGTGCCACGCCGGAGATGTTGAGCACACTGGCCTGGCTGAAGGACGCGGCCTCGAGGAAGCGCGCAAAGCCGCCGAGGTTGCGCGTCAGCCCCTCCTGCCGGACCTCTTGCTCGAGGTAGGTGCGCACGTAGCTGGCGAGATAGTCCGCAGGGTCCTTCTCCACCCAGACGCTCGGCAGGCCGCCGAACCGCACGGCGTGCGCGAGGTCGAAGTCCTTGCCGAGCTCGGCCGCGGTCAGCGGGTGCATCTCGAGCGTGCGCGCGCGCCCTGCCAGGAGGTTGACGCCGCCGCGCCGCAGACTGCGGGCACTCGAACCGGTCAGCGCGAACCGCCACTTGCGCTTCTCGATCAGCCGATGCACCTCGTCGAGCAGGGCGGGGATCTTCTGCACCTCGTCGATGACGACCCAGCCCTTGTGGTCGGCGGGGACCATGCCTTCGAGTCGTTCGGGCGCGGCCTGCAGCCTCGTGTAGGTGTCGGCTTCGAGCAGATCGACGACCACTGCCTCCGGAATGGCGTGGCCGACCCAGCTCGACTTGCCGGTGCCGCGCGGGCCGAACAGGAAGAAGCTCGCCTTCGGGAGCGCCAAGAATCTGGAGTACACGATTCCATTTTCGGAAGGCAAATGGAATTCACAACTCCAAATCTTAGGATCGCCCCTCAGGGAGGTGACCTCGCTGCATTGACGTGACGAACACCGGCGCCGTCCGCCGCCGCGTAGTGAAGCGCGTGTGCGCCATCGAAGCCGAGTGGCGCGACAAGGTGCGGCGCGGGTTGCTCGGTCGGTGACGATCGCGCCTCCTACCTCGGCAACCCGTCGGTCAGGGAGCCGAACGCCCGCTACCCGATTCGACCCTTTTGGGATCCGCTGCAACCTGCCCGCCCGATCGGCGGTATGCCTGCTGACTGCATGCCCCAACCGATGACCGCGGACCGCGCCGCCGACAGCACGGCTGACGCCGAGATGAGCCAGATCCTGACCGGCATGCAGCCGCGCGTCCGCGCCTTCCTGCGCAATCTCGCGCGCGGCGACCTCGACGACTTGGTGCAGGAGACCATGACCAGGGCGTGGCGCTCGCGTCACACCTACGATGCGGCCCGCGGAACGACCGACGCCTGGCTGATGCGCATCGCGTTTCGCGCCTTCCTCGACCGGCCGCGGCACCCCGACCACGGCCCGCCGAGCCCCGAACCGGTCGATGGCGGCTGCGATCCGGCGCGCCGCGCCGCGCTGCGCGAACACACCGCCGCGATGCTGGCGGCGCTGTCGCCGCGCGAACGCGAGATCCTGTTGCGATTCCATCGCGACGGCGAGTCGATCGATCAGATCGCGCGGGCAACGAAGGTGCCGGCCGGCACCGTCAAGTCGCACCTGCATCGGGCCAGGAACCGCATGCTGGCCTTCGAACAGAAGAACGGAGGCACGCCATGACCACGACGCTTCCCCCGTTCGTGCAGGACCTGCTCGACCGCGGCGGCGATCCGCTCGCCGACGAACACGCGCAGGCCTGGCTGCTGGCCCACCCCGAAGCG
>JBDSBS010000723.1:0-14779 GCA_039921435.1 Planctomycetota bacterium
CGCCCCCGGCGCGCGCGATGCCTACGGCGGCCCGCGCGTCGTGGGCGCCCTCGATGCGGGTGCCTACGAAGTCGGCCCGCATCCGCCCGAACCCGCGCGTCTCTCGCTCTCGTCGGCGACCATGTCGCACGGCGGCGGTGGACTTGCCTTCCAGGCGCGCTATCCCCTGACGACGGCCGGCACGTTGTCGATCTTGCTCATGGAGGTCGGGCCGCCGAGCGGTTCGTTCTCTGCTTTCGGAGCCGTGATCCCGCTCGGGTTCACACCCTCGCTGCTGCTCGCGGCGCAGGACACGAGCAGCGTCGGCACGGTCGCAGTGATCGACGCCGAAGGTCTCGCCAGCGGCGCGCTGTTGTTTGCCGGCCGCATCCCGATCAGCGTACCGAACCAAGAAGTCAGCCTGTGCGCGGTTGCCTTGGACTTCACGCCGTTGATCCGCGCCGTCACGAACGTCGCCACGTTCACGATCCTATGAGCCGGGCAGCGCGGGCCAGACGCGGGCGACCGCGACCCCGAACTTGTCTTCGCGCTTGGCATCTTGGCACCCTATCACCTAATACCACTCGCAACTCGCTCATCGAGCTTGCATTGATCGGCGCAGCGCGCCACAGAACGGTTCGATTCGATATCGATGCTCACAACGGTGCCACTTGCAACTCCGACAGCCCGATGCCGAGTTTGCGTTCATCCCCACTCACCCCCAGCTCCTTCGGCGAGTAGGGCTTTGGCACTTCGATCGTCAGGGTCTTTGACAGCGCGGGGTTGTCGATCAGCAAGACCTTCTCTTCTGGTTCTGCACCTAGTGTGAAATTCACGGCACTGGCACCGACTCGCGCCACAAACGTTTTGCCTACATTGGGGCCAAACGCTTTAGCTAATAGTCGCATAGCAAACTTTGGCGGCAGCGGGTCGACAAACTCCAACGTCACGACGTCACCTACCGACCATCGCCCAAACCCCTCGTCGGGCGCCAAACCTCGGGCGGCGGAAAGAACGCCTGGCCACGCTGCCCCACGGAAATCCACGGCTATCGGACTGGGGCGCCGCACGAGTACGAATCCATCCATTGTCACGCGGAAGTAGTCCTCCCTCTGCATCGGGTGGTCGCCGATGACCAACACCCACTGCTTGTCAGCCGGCAAGTGTGCCGGATCGTACGAGGCGCCGCTAGGCAAGTCCTCGATTGTGGCAGCCTTTGGATTGTCGATGTAGAGCAACGACCGGGCCACGCCAGGCGCAACCGACCCCACGATCAGCAGCTTCGCCTGGTTCTCATACGATAGGTATTGGCGCGTGAACATGCCGGCGAGGTCGTAGACATCGGCGGTCATGTGCAGCCGGAGTTTCTGATTGACATAGTACGTCGACACCACGGTCGCCACCGGAGCCAGACAATAGACGAATAACGCCGCGCCAATTCGCGGCCTGAAGGCCCAAACCAACAGCGACAACAACGAGAGTCCACTCAGGACACAAAACACACTGAGGTTGCACAAGAAACCTTGCAGTTCAGGGCTGTCCACGTAATTGGGCGCAAACGGAGCCAATTGCGACCACGCCGCATACGCAGCGACGGCACCCACAGGCACGGCGAGAGCCCAGCGCCAGCGTGCACTTCCAGCGCGCGCACGTAGCTGTGAGGCCGCCACCAATGAGAGCAGCGGCAAGGTGAAATTGTAGTAGCGCATGTGCAGGCGCAGGATCTCCTCTGGTCCAACATGAGCAATCGACGCACTGAACAGAGCCACGACTGCGACGAGATTGCTTACGACTGCGAGCGTCCAGAACGACAACCTGCGAGTTTCGAAGCTGCCCCCGGCATCGGGCGCGCCCGGGGCGCGACGGACAAACGCCGTGACCATCACCGCCGCGACTGGCAGCGCGTACATCACAGCCAGTCCCAAAAGGTGCCCGCTGGCGTTGCTGCACGCCAAGGAGAGCAGCTGCAGATACCTATCAGTCTGCGACGATGTCTCTGTCGCAATCGAGCCGTAGAGCGACCCGAATAGGGTGAAGGCGGCTTCTCCCGCGAAGGCGAATCCGATCAATAACTTGGTCGCGAAGGTAAACAGCCCGAACGCCAATGCGTGACGAACAGCGGCCATCAACCACGCCTCCCGCGACCGCCATGCGACATAGCCGATGTACGCCACCACGGCCGGGATACAGAACAACGCGTGCGGCTTCACCAGCGCACTGAGCCCGAGCATCACCCCGACCGAGCACCACGCCGTCGACCCCGAGGTGGCGTCCAGGCGCAGGAGAAGCCACGTCAGCACCCAAAAGCACAGGAAGTACAGCGCCTCGGGCATGAAGTAGGCGGTGTAACTGTTGATCGGCCCCAGCAGTGCTAGCAGAGCAATCGCGGCCGCAACCCCGTGCGCGCAAACCCGGCGCGCACTGAGGTAAATAAAAGGGGCAGCAGCGACGAAAAAGAACGCGTTGAGGATCCTGGCTGCCTGCAGGTAGCTGTCGCCACACAGGTTCGTCAACCCATAAATCGCTGCATACAAGTAGCCCGGGATCGACGCCTCAGCCGGTGCGACAAGGCGCGAGAATCGGTTGTGGTAGTACTCGTCGGAGAGGACCACCGGGTACAAACCGATGCTCCTCATCAACAACCCGACGAACACCAAAGTGACCGCCAGCCAAAACCAACTCGGCCCAGACAACCTGCGCCAGAATCGCGCGGAATCGCCGGCCGGTGGCAGCCCGAGCCCGTCGTCCGATATCACGACGAGGCCTGTCGGCGCGCGACGATGTAGATGATATCACTCGGCAGCACCTTGAGGATCGGCAACGCCAAAACGAGGCACAGGTAGATCGCAACGCGCACGACCACGCCATGCCCCCCGGTGTAGGAGACTCGCGTGTAGAGGCCGGACAACCGCAGCGTCGACAAGATGCCTTCGCGCACAGGATCAAAGCCACTGTTGCGAATCAAGGTGCTCAGGTTCTGCGGATTGACGTAGTGCAGGTGCGGCGAAGGCAGACCCTTCTGCCACAAGCGGTCGAAGTGGGATCGCACGCCAAGGCGGCGAAGGGCCTTCGACAACCGATAAAAGGAGCCACGGCTGCTCGGCAGATTGAGCACCAGCAGTCCACCGCCGTGCAACCGCTCGCGACATGCGGCCAACACTCCCTGGATGTCGGGGATGTGTTCGAGCACATCGTTGAAAACAATGACGTCGAAGCGCTCCCCTTCGGCGAGCACTTCAGGGAAGAAGCCCTGGCGGACCGGCAGCCCACGTCCCTGCGTCGCCTTGCAGATGTCTTCGTCGGGTTCGATGCCGACCACCTCGTAGTCGCTGCGTGCGGTCTCCAAGAACCAACCGTGCGCGCAGCCCACATCGAGTAAACGACCGCTGGGCTTCTCGCGGCGGATCTCGTCCAGCAGGGTGCGGAAATTGAGCACGCGCAGGTCCCGCAGCCCCTTCTCGCGATCACCCTCATCGATCAACTTGTGCGAGGAACGTGCATTGATCGTCGGCTGCAGTTCTGCCTTCTCGTAGCCACACTGCTTGCAGAGCCAGTGCCAAGGTTCGAGCCCCGGCACCAGGGCACTCTGGCAGACGGGGCAGGCGCGTAGCTCGCTGGCTCCAGCGCCGTTGGAGCGTGGCTCAGGACTTTGGCTCATCTGCGATGCAGGGGACGTCGCGGTACCGAGTGGATGTCGTACGCCAAGAATGCGAGGACGAAGTGGATACCGATCAGAATCGGCATGGCCGCCAGCATCACGGTGCCCGATGGCGTGGCGGTCGCATTGCGCCAGGAGACGATCCAGTGGTAGCCACCGAAAACGCTGCCAAACGCGATCATGAGCAGGCCCAGCGGCAGCTCGATCGAAGCGATGGACATGTCGCGGAGGTAGTAGTTGTAGAAAACCCGTTTACTGAAATTGCGAATGTGCTTGAAGAAGAACTCGCCAATGATCTTGGAAATCGTCAGGTTGCTGACTTCATCCCCGTAGTTCGCATCCATCGGCACATCGACGACGACCGCGCGCAGTGTATTGAGCCGAAACAGCATGTCGGTCTCGAAGAAGTAGCCGCGACTCACTTTGTCGAGCGGCATGCGCGCTAGCACCGTTCGGTGGATCGCCGTGTAACCATTGGTCGGATCGAACAGATCCCAGTAGCCTGAGGAGAGCTTGGTCAAGAAGGACAACGCGGCGTTGCCAAACACGCGCATCTTGGGCATCGAGCGCACGCCCTTGAGATCGAAAAACCGGTTGCCCTTGGCGTAGTCGGCCTCACGAGCCTGGATCGGCGCCACCAACTGCGGGATTAACGCGGGGTCCATTTGGCCATCGCCATCGATTTTGACCAACACGTCGATGCCCTCGGCCAAACCTTCGCGGTAGCCCGATGCCACCGCGCCGCCAACACCCTGATTCTGCGCGTTGCGCAGGACTTTGACGCGCGGGTCGCGGCAGTTTTGTTCCACGAAGTCGCCCGAGCCATCGGGGCAACAGTCATCGACGACGTAGATGCGGTGAACTTCGGGTCCGATTTTCTCGATCACCGCCAGGATGTGGTTGCGGACCTTGTAGCTCGGGATCACCACACCGACGGTGGACCCCGATTTCACTAGGTCGGCGCTGGTCATTGTTTGGCGATCGCTGGCCAGTCTCCGCCATCCCTGCACGAAGTCAAGGTTCTCGGATGGCGCAGCCCAGCTCCAGGACGGCGCTGCACTGCACCACTGGCAAGCACCCGCACCAAGGGACGGGGCAGCGTTCGAACAGCATTCGAAGGTCGCAGCTCGATGGCCACGCCTCGCGCACACCGCTACCGTGCGCAGATCCCTGGAGCCAGTAAATGCGCCTGCACGCATCGACGATCGCCTTCGCCGTTTTGATCACCGACCAAGCCCACTCGCAGCCGCCGATGACCCAAGACCCTCGCCTCCACCGCAACCACCACGACCGACGACCCGTTCCTCTGGCTCGAAGACGTCGCCGGAGAACGTTCGCTCGCCTGCAACAGGGCACGGCGCGGGTCATCGGTGATGCCAACTACCCCGCCGGATCACTGCTGGCGAGCAAACTGGACGGGACCGCCAGCGGTCGCGGAGAGTCGGCTGTCGCTGTTGCCCGACGGGCGCGTTCCGTGTTCGCTGAAAAGGCGCCGAGAATCGTGAACGGCGTTCACGGTTCTCGGCTGTAGCGGCTCATCGGCGAACGTAGTGCCCGAAGTCGCGGTGCTCCTGCTTGTAGAGCACTTCCTTCGGCACCTGCCGGAACGCCTCGTAGGTGATCTTCAGGCCTTCGGCGCGCGACACCTTCGGCTCCCAGCCAAGGATCTCGCGAGCCTTGGTGATGTCGGGCCGGCGCTGCGTCGGGTCGTCCTTCGGCAGAGGCTTGTAGACGACCTTCTGCCGGGTGCCGGTGAGCTCGATGATCTCTTCGGCGAACTGCGCGATCGTGATCTCGTCCGGGTTGCCGATGTTGACCGGATACGGGTAGTCGCAGTGCAGCAGGCGAAAGATGCCCTCGACGAGGTCGTCGACGTAGCAGAACGAGCGCGTCTGGCTGCCATCGCCAAACACCGTCAGGTCCTCGCCGCGCAGCGCCTGGCCGATGAACGCGGGCAGCACGCGGCCGTCGTTGAGGCGCATGCGCGGACCGTAGGTGTTGAAGATGCGGATGATGCGCGTCTGCAGACCGTGGTATGTGTGGTAGGCCATGGTCATCGCTTCCTGGAAGCGCTTGGCCTCGTCGTACACGCCGCGCGGCCCGACCGGGTTGACGTTGCCCCAGTACTCTTCGGTCTGCGGATGCACGGCTGGGTCGCCGTAGACCTCCGACGTCGACGCCACCAGGATGCGCGCGCCCTTGGCCTTGGCGAGCCCGAGGCAATTGTGCGTGCCCAGCGAGCCGACCTTCAGCGTCTGGATCGGGATCTTCAGATAGTCGATCGGGCTGGCCGGCGATGCGAAGTGCAGGATGTAGTCCAGCGGCCCCGACACGTGCACGAACATCGACACGTCATGATGGTAGAAACTGAACTCCTGCTTTGGGAACAGGTGCTCGAGGTTGCGCAGGTCGCCCGTGATCAGGTTGTCCATGCCGACCACTTCGTAGCCCTCGCCGATGAAGCGGTCGCACAGGTGCGAACCGAGGAAGCCGGCGGCGCCGGTGATGAGGATGCGTGGCATGATCTGATGCGTCCGGTGCGGGGTGTTTTGGCCGTGCCGTGAGCCGGGCTCGACTCGGTTCCTATTTCACCCCGATCCCGCTGTACGTGAACCCCATCTCCCGCAGCTCGGCACCGCTGTAGATGTTGCGGCCATCGAACACGATGGGCTGTTTCAGCGCCGTTCGGATGCGTTCCCAGTCGGGCACGCGGAACTCGCGCCACTCGGTGACCAAGAGCAGTGCATCCGCGCCGGTGAGCGTCGCGTAGGCGTCGCTGGCGTAGCCGATCTTGTCGCCGATCATGTGCTTGGCCTCGGGCATGGCGACCGGATCGTAGGCCGTGACGGTGGCCCCGGCTGCGATGAGCTCCTCGCAGATGACCAGGGCCGGCGCTTCGCGCATGTCGTTGGTCTCCGGCTTGAAGCTGAGTCCCCACATGGCGAAGTGCTTGCCCTTCAGGTCGCCAAAGTGCGCCTTGACCTTGTTGAACAGCACGTGCTTTTGAGCCTCGTTGACCGCCTCGACGGACTGCAGGATGCGCAGTTCGTAGCCGTGCTCGTGGCCGGTGCGCACCAGCGCCTTGACGTCCTTCGGGAAGCAGCTGCCGCCGTAACCGATGCCGGGATAGATGAAGCGGTTGCCGATGCGCGGATCGCTGCCGATGCCCTTGCGCACCTGGTTGACGTCGGCCCCAAGCAGTTCGCAGAGGTTGGCGATGTCGTTCATGAAGCTGATCTTGGTCGCCAGCATCGCGTTGGCCGCGTACTTGGTCATCTCCGCCGACTTGACGTCCATGAAGTAGACCGGGTGGCCGTTGAGCGTGAACGGCTTGTAGAGCCGCGCCAGCACTTCCTGCGCGCGCTCGCTCTCGACGCCGCAAACGATGCGATCGGGCTTCTGGAAGTCGTTGATCGCCGCCCCTTCCTTCAAGAACTCCGGGTTGCTGGCGACATCGAAGGTCAGATTCGAACCGCGCCCGGTGAGCGCCGCCTGCAGCTCGCGCCGCACCTTGTCGGCGGTGCCGACTGGCACCGTGCTCTTGGTGATGACGACCAGGTAGTCGGTCATCGTTTCGCCGATCTCCTTCGCCACCGCGAGCACGTAGCGCAGATCGGCGCTGCCGTCCTCGCCGGGCGGCGTGCCAACCGCAATGAACGCCGCCTCGGCGTCCGTGACCCCCAGGCGAAGGTCCGAGGTGAACTTCAGACGCCCTGCCTTGCGGTTGCGTTCGACGATGTCTTCGAGACCCGGCTCGTAGATCGGCAGCACACCCTTGTTCAGGTTGGCGATCTTCTTCACATCGACGTCCACGCAGGTCACGTCCATGCCGACATCCGATAGGCAGGACCCGGTGACGAGTCCCACGTAGCCAGTTCCTACGACCGCGATTCTCATTGGCGCACATTCCTCATTGGCGCACAGTCTCGAAAAGCCTCGCACCGCGCGAGGCTTTTCGCGCGCGAAGCGCCTCGAACGTGCCGAGCGACAACCGCCCATGGCCAAATCGCCGCGGGCTCGGGTTCGAAGTTCGATCCAGGTCCGGTTGCGACAAGGGCCCCGAAGGGTCCGTGGCGCTCGAAATCGTCGTCAGCATGGGAATCTGTGGTCGCGCCACCACTTGCATCGGCAGTTCGCCTCGGTCGCCGAAAGCCAAGCGCCCGAACCGATGGCATGGCGAGCCGATCGTCGCCAGCTTGCCAAGACGACGGACGCCCCGAGGGAGAATCCATGCCCAAAGCGGCCGTATCTCGGCGTCAAGCCCGAACCTCGCGATTGCCGATGGAGCCCGAGTCCATGCCCGTGATCCAGGTCAAGAAGGTCGTCGCGATCTGCTTTCTCGAGGCCGCCAAGTTGTGCCTCGAGCACATCGCTTCCCACCGGCTGGAGCTGTCGCCGAATGGCGCGCCTGGCAGACAGGATCTGCCGCGGCTCTACGGCGAGACACGGCGCCTGCGCGACTACCTGCAACGTTGCGCAAGTGCCTACCAAGAAGTGGTCGATCTCGACCTGTCCCCGACGGACCAGGCGCTGCTGGTCGGGTGCTGTCGACGCGCGGTCGAGTCGATCGAAACGCGGGTCACCGGCGATCAACTCGTGCCGGCAGACGAGCGCGAGTGGCTGTTGAAGAAGCAGCAGGTGATCGCGGACTGGGCAGTCGAACTGGCGGCGAAGCCCTTGATGGAGCTGCCGCTGCCGCGCGTGGCGCAAGTGCAGGGGGCGGCTATTCGGGCGCTCACGACCAGGATCGCGAACAAGGTTTTCGGCGACGTCAACCAACGCAAAAAGATCCTGCCCCCGAACAGCGGCACCACGAGCATGGTGGCGGGTGTGGCAGCGTTGCACGACGACTTGCCTTTACCCGACGATGACTGCGCGGCTCCGGCTGTGATGCCGCAGCCGCCGGGGCGCACGCAGCCGCTTGTTCCGGACGAGGACGTCTCGACCCCGCTACTCGACAGTCAAAAGCTGCGCGATCCGCGCTTGCGCGCGCTCGCGGTGGTCGACCTGGCCGTCTACGAGCGCGCAATCGGCGCCAACGACTACCGGTTGGCCGCGATCATGCTCGCTTCGGTGCTCGAATCGGCGGCGCTCGATCACGCCATCCCGCGGCGAGCGGAGCTCGGTTTGTCGGGCACGCCGGATGCGTGGAATCCGCCGGAGCTGATCTCGAAAGTCATGGGGGACGCCTTCCAGCCCAAGGACAATGCGCTGGCCTACCACCTCTTCTCGGCGCGGAATCTGCTGCGGCCGGCCCTGCAGATGGTGACTCCGACGATCGTCACGATCGCGAGTTTCGAACGCCTGCGTGGCTTCGTGCAGCGGGCCCTGCACGCGATGGGCTACGCGGGAACGGCTGGCGAGACCGAGCGCGTGATGCTCGCGCCGTGTCAGCCGACTAGCTTCGACAACTGAGTGACCGCGCGCTCCGTGTCAATGCGCTGCGAACGACTCAGAGAGCGAGAAAAAATCGGTTTCGAACTCTCTGTGTGGCCGCGGCGGCGGCAGAGGGCGGAATCAGCGCGGCAAGGGTTCGCGATCGGTGCGCGGATCGTTCGTCAGCGGCGGCAGCGCTGACTGGGCCAACGCCACCTGTTCGACCGCTGCGAACACGCGCAGCAGGTTCTCGCCGAGCACCTTGCGCACGGTGACCTCGCTCTGGCCCGCAGCCAGCAACTCGTAGGTCAGGCGCGGCAGGAACGTGGCGTCGTCCATGCCCTTCGGCACGCACGGCACGCCATCGAAGTCGCTGCCCATGCCGACGTGGTCGGGCCCGGCGATCTCGATCGCGCGCAGCACATGGGCCATCAACTGCTTCAGCTCGGGCCGTTCCACTGCGGGAAAGCGCGCATCGAGATTGATCAGGGCTGTGGCCAGTTCGGGGCTGCCGGCGGCAAACTTCTCGCGCGCGGCCTTCTCTTGGATGCGACGTGTCGCGGTGCGGCCAGAGCTGAGCTTGGCATACTCGGGATCGAGGAAGCCGCAGTTGAAGTTGATCATCACGGCGCCGCCGTTCATCGCCAGGGCCCGCAGCATGTCGTCCGTGATGTTGCGCGGATGGGCGCACAGCGATCGCAAGGAGCTGTGCGAGCAGATCACCGGTGCGGTCGTGAGGTGCACTACGTCGCGGAACGTGGCGTCGCTGACGTGGCTCACGTCGACGATGACACCAAGGCGGTTCATCTCGCGCACGACCTTGGCGCCGAGGCGATTGAGCCCGCCCCAGCGCGGTTCGACGGGCGCGCACGAGTCGGCGAACTCGTTGTGGTTGGTGTGCGTCAAGGTCATGTAGCGCACGCCGAGTCGATGGAACTGGCGCAGCAGACCCAGGTCGCCTTCGATGGCGTGACCGCCTTCGATGCCCATGAGGGCGGCGTGGTGGTCGGCGGCCACGGCAGCGCGCAGGTCGTGCACGCTTGTGCACAGGCTCATGCGGTCGGGGTATCGCTCGACCGTGCGCATCAGGCCGTCGATCATCATCAGGGCGCGGCGCGCACTGCCGTTCGCCGGGCCGGCCTCGCTCGGCCGGGGCCAGTCGTCCTGCAGAGACGGGGGTGCGTTCGCGAACATGGCCGCCTCGTCGCCGTAGAAGCGCGAGTCGACGTAGATCGAGTAGAAGACCGCGTCGAGACCACCGTCCGCGGCGCGCGGCAGGTCGACATGGCCGTCCTTGGCCCGCAAGCCCATGTCGAAGCCCTGGTCAAGCACGCGCGAGGTCGTGTCGACGTGGGTGTCGACGAGGATCGCCGCATGGTGCAGCACCCAGGCGCGCTTCCAAAGTGCTGCGTCGTAGCCTTCGGGCGCTGCGGGTGGGGCCGGCACCGTCGGGGCACTCTGGACTTGAGCCGTGGCGAATGGGGCCGTTGCCAACAGGACGCTGCTGGCCGAAGCGAGCAGCGCCCGCTTTCGCGAACGCTTGAGCATCAGCGGATCGTCCCGTATGCAGGGTCCTTTGCAAGACTCGCCAAGCTTGCCAGGAACCCCCTTTGCGCCTGTTCGCCATCAGTGACCTGCACCTCGCCCTCGGCGTCGACAAGCCGATGGACATCTTCGGGCCGCAGTGGATCGGCCACGCCGACCGCATGCGCGAGTCGTGGGATGCCATGGTCGGGCCCGACGATTGGGTTCTCGTCGGCGGCGACACTTCGTGGGGGCTCGACCTCGCCGAGGCCAAACCCGACCTCGATTGGCTCGGCGACCGGCCGGGACAGAAGATCCTCATCAAGGGCAATCACTGCACCTGGTGGCAGTCGCGCGCCAAGGTCGAGAAGGTGTTGCACCCGTCGATCCGTCTGCTGCAGAACAACGCCGAGCGCCTGCCCAACGGCACGGTCGTGATCGGCACGCGGCTGTGGGATCCACCCGACGCGCCCTGGGCGGACCCCAACGCGACGAACGTGTTCGCGCGCGAACTGGAACGGCTCAAACTGTCGATCCAGGCCGGCAAGAAGCTCGGCGGTTGCGTGCCCGGTGGGGCGCGCACGATTGCACTCGTGCACTATCCGCCGCGTTACTCGGACGGCCGCGAGACGGGCGCAGTGCCGCTGCTCCATGAGGCGCAGGTGCAGATGTGCATCTACGGCCACCTGCACGGCAAGGACCACAAGTACGGCTTCCAAGGTGTCGCCGACGGGATCCGCTACTACCTCGCGTCGGTCGACGCGATCGACTTCAAGCCGATTCCACTGCCGCTCGAATAGACTGCTCCTCGAGTAGACCCGATGTCGCGAACCTTCAGTCTGTTTCTCGCCGGCGCGCTCTCGTTGAGTGCTTGCCAGGCTGCCCCCGAGTCCGCGTTCCCCGACGGAATGGGGCGAGGCGTGACGAGCGCCGACGCCGAGCCGCCCGCCGGTGCGGTGACCTATACGCAACCAGAGTGGCGCGTCGGCGACCGGTTCGTGCTCGTGCGCGGCGAGTTCCTGAAGGCCGAGTTCGTGGTCATCGCCAAAGGCGCGGACCACTACACGATCCGCGGACCCGGCGACTTGCAGTTGCGGCGCGACCTGGACCTCGGCAACCTCGGCGAATGGGAGCCCGAGGGCTCTGAGCCAGTGCACCTGCTGTCACCCAAAGACGTGCGCTTCCACTGGCCCTTGTGGGTTGGCAAGCGCTGGGCGTGCGAGTTCGTCGATCGCACGCGCGGCGGCATCGCGATGCCGATGTCGGCGAGCTACCTGGTCGAAGGCCTCGACACGGTGACCGTGCCGGCGGGCACGTTCGAGGCGCTGCGCATTGTGCGAACGCTGCGACTGCAGGTCCAAGACGAGCGGTTCCTGACGCGCACGCAGATCGTCTGGTACGCGCCGTCGATCGGCGCCGAGGTGCGGCAGGTCATCGGCGACACTTCGGTAGAACTCGTCGCGACGCAGCGAGGCTCGTGATTCCGGAGGTCGCTGGCGCCACTAACTCGGCCCCTCTTCACCGGGTTCTCTTCATTGGCGTCACTTCTCGACGCGAGTCCAGCCCGAGCGGTCCATGAACAGGCTCTCGACGCGGCCGTCCGTGGCCTCGACGAATAGGTGTTCGAAGCCCGTGCCCGCTCCGTCCCACGCGTCGTCGAACCAGAACGCGTAGGCATCCGTGATGCAGAAGTCGAGCGCGAGGGCGAACACGAAGCCGACCGGCATCACGGGCACCACCCACAACAAGGCATCGAACCACGGGCTGTTGACGTAGAGCTTGTGGTCCCAATCGTCGAGGCTGCGGCGCAACTGGTGCGGGCCGGCAGCGCAGGAGCCGAGGGAGGCGGTGAGGAGGACCAGGGCGAGCACGGCGGACGAGCGGGTGCGCATGGGTCGCTAGCGTAGAGCGCCGTCGGGGTGCGCGACAATGCCACGCGAGGGCGCGGCGCAAATCGGGCATGGGTTGCGCACGGAACGACCCGCGCTTCGCGGCCCGAGCCCTTGCTTGCTCACTGCCGCAGCATTCCCTGCAGTTCCGCGTCCTGAGGATGGCGTGCCAAACCTTGCTGCCATGTTTCTCGGGCGCGCTCGGCGTCGCCGCGCTGCGCATAGAGGCGGCCCAGGTAGAGATATGTCTGCGAGTAGCCCGCGGCGGGAAGACGGTCTGCCTGCTGGTGCACGAGTTGTTCGAACTGCGAGATTGCTTCCGTCTGTCGACCCGACAACGCCGGGCCGTAGGTCATGCCGACGGCCTTGCGGAAGCGGGCTTCCCAGTGATCCGGCTGCAACTCCAGGGCGCGGTCGAACTGAGCATCGATCTTCTTGCCGAGTTCGATGCGCTGCTGTTCATCGGTCGCTTGCAGTAGCTTCTGGATGTAGGCGGTGCCGAGTTCGGTTTGTGCGTCGGGGGACGCCGGGTTGGCAGCAGCCATTTGTTCGAACCAGGCGACGGCTTCATCCACCCCGCCGATCTTCAGCAGCTTCTGCCAGAGCTCGTCGCGCTGCGGACCGAAGGGCGTTTGGGCCAGATCCTGGGCG
The DNA here is from genome assembly GCA_039921435.1 of Planctomycetota bacterium. Taxonomy (GTDB): domain Bacteria; phylum Planctomycetota; class UBA1135; order UBA1135; family UBA2386; genus DASVAL01. Next base: position 13,078 of record JBDSBS010000723.1, read on the forward strand.
AGGACCCGGGCGAGAGCGGCAGCGTTGGAGTCAGTTGTAGTCTTGCTGACTACAGCCTGCTCGGTGCGCTCCGCCAAGCGCGCCGCGAGTGCCCGCTCCACCATCTGCGCGATCATGGGCTGGTCGATCACCTCGCGCCGTCCGGTTGCGTTCTCCAGCTGGGAAAGGCCTTGGGCAAGGGCTGCAACTTGCTCGAGTAACTTGGTCTGATCGGTCGTCGATGCGGTGTGTGTGCGTGGATCGGGGGCTGGCGGGGGCAGTCGTTCACCATCGTTGCCGGATGAGATCACTGCGATGACGAACGCCGCGGCGGCAATGCAGAGCGCCAGCACACCGATTGCACGGTCCGCCGAGATCGAAGTCCGCGGGTGTGGAGCCATCGTGATCACTGCACCGTGATATCCAGTGCGTCGCTGGCGCTGAGACCGCCGGGTGTGCCGCACCCGGGTGGGTTGAACCACGCGTACTGCACGAAGAAGCGCCCACCGGCGGACACGCTGGTCAGCGGCAGGGGCACGCGCGCGAAGCCCAAGTCATCGCTGAGTGCCGTCACCAGGATCGTCGGTTGGGACAGATCGATCCAGGCCAGCACTCCGAGAACGGGAACACCCGGCAGCGCGCCGAAGCCAATGACCATCACGCCGATCGTCAGCGGCGGCGCCTGCACACAATGGAGCGCGAAGTTGCTCGAGCCTGCGGCTGGCCACCGCGATGCGTTGGCGTAGATCGGGCCCATGCAGGCGGGAGTCGATGTGCCATAGCGCACGACTCCTGGCGCTCGCATGTCGAGCACGGCAGCGAACGAATCGTTGGTGCCGAGCTGCGAGGGCGACCACGCGCCGGGGGTCACCGGTTGGTTGTTCGAATTCGTAACGCCGGTCAGCGCGACGGCAGACTCGGTGCGGCCATCGATGGCTTCGCCGCCGTCGCTGCCGCTGCCGCCGAACAGGGTGCTGGCCAGGATGCCGGTGCCGTCGGCGCCGAAGTGCACCACGAAGGCGTCGGCCGAGCCGCTGCCGGAAGCGAGCACGGCACCTGGTGTGGTCGGGAAGTCGGACGAGCTGCACTGGCCGCCGAGCACCACGGTGCCGGAGGCAGTGACCGACAAGCTCTTGCCGACATCACCGCCGCTGCCGCCGACCACCGTCGCCCAGCGCCGCTGGAACAGAGCATCGAACGCGGCAACGAACGCGTCGGACGACCCGGACGGCGTCGATTGGTACGCAGCTGGCGACGTCGGGAAGTTGTTGGAAGACGTGACGCCACCGATCAAGGCCAGGCCAGTGCTCGTCACTGCCACCGTCTCGCCGACATCGCCACTGCTGCCGCCGCACATGGTCCCGCCGAGCAGGGTCTGGCAATTGCCATCGAGTCGCACGAGGAACGCGTCGGACGAACCGCCAAGGGTCTGCTGGAACGCACCCGGTGTGGTAGGGAAGTTCGTCGAAGAGGTCACGCCACCGACGACGACCGTGCCGGCTGCTTCCACCGCGATGCCCTTGCCGACTTCGCCGGCGTTGCCACCGAGCAGCGTGCTCGCGAACAGTTGTGTGCCGTTCGCCGCCAGCTTGGCCACGAAGGCGTCGGACGAGCCCTGGCGCAAAGAAGAAAGGGCGCCCGCAGTCGTCGGAAAGCTCGCGGACGAGGTCACGCCGGTGACCCAAGCGATCCCTGCGCCGTCGACGTCGACGTCCTCGGCTCC
>JBDSBS010000724.1:0-4813 GCA_039921435.1 Planctomycetota bacterium
GGTCCGCATCCACCAATTCTACACGGCCACAGGCACACCGCCGCCGCCGCCGCCGACCGCCGGCTTGGTGCAGTACGGATCGGGGTTGGTCTTCGAAGTGCAGTAGAGCGCTCCTGGACAGCGCGCAGGCGCGACATCGCGTCGGAGGATGGCTATCCTGTTGGCCCACTTTGCGCCGCCGATCTCGGGGCGGAGCACCCATCCTTCCACGCATTCCCAGTCCATGAAGGTCTCTCTTTGCCGCCCCCGCGGCTTCTGCGCCGGAGTCGAGCGCGCGATCGAAACCGTGGAACGGGCCCTCGCCAAGTTCGGGCGGCCCGTCTACGTCCGCCACGAGATCGTGCACAACAAGGTCGTCGTGCAGGACCTCGTGCAGAAGGGGGCCATCTTCGTCGAAGACCTCGCTGAGGTGCCGAAGGGCAGCCATGTGATCTTCAGCGCCCACGGGGTTGCGCCCGAGGTGTTCGCGCAAGCGGATCACCACAGCCTGCATGCGATCGATGCGACGTGCCCGCTGGTCACCAAGGTGCATGTCGAGGCCCGTCGCTTCGCCGCAAAGGGCCAAACGATCCTGTTGATCGGTCATGCCGACCACGTCGAGGTCGAGGGTGTCGTCGGCGAGGCGCCGTTGCAGACGATCGTCGTCGCCACGGCCGAAGCAGCCGAACGAGTGCAGGTGCCCGATCCCTCGCGAGTTGCCGTGCTCACGCAAACGACGCTGAGCGTCGACGAGGCGATGCGCGTCATGCAGGTATTGAAGCAGCGCTTTCCGGAGCTGCAGACGCCGCGCAAGGAAGACATTTGCTACGCGACGACCAATCGCCAGATGGCGGTCAAGAACCTGCGCGGCAAGGTCGACCTGTGGCTCGTCATCGGCGATCCGATGAGCAGCAACAGCAACCGGCTGCGCGAGATCGGTTCGGAGTCTGGCGTGCCGGCGCACCTCGTGCTCGGCCCAGAACAGCTCAGGCCCGAGTGGTTCGTCGGCGTCGACAACGTCGGCATCACATCGGGCGCGAGCACGCCCGAGAGCAGCGTCACCGCGGTCGTGGATCGTCTGCGCGAGCTCGGCGCGACCGCCGTCGAAGAGATCGACGGCATTCCCGAGACCATCGAATTCAAACTGCCGCAAGAAGTGCGGTGAGCCATGCAGATCGCGCTGTGCCAGGTCGACACGACGGTCGGCGACTTCGCCGGCAACGTGCGTCGCATCGCCGACTTCGCAGAGCGGGCTCTGGCCGCTGGCGCGCACCTCGCGGTGTTCCCCGAGCTCGCGGTGTGCGGCTATCCGCCGGAGGACTTGCTGCTGCGTCCGGGGTTCCTGCGGGCGCACGACGAAGCGCTGCGTGAGTTGACGGCGAGCGTGCCGCGCGACCTGCACGTGTTGGTTGGTTGTGTCGTCAAGAACGACGGGGCGGCGGAGCACGGTGGGCGTCCATTGCACAACGCGGTCGCGATGCTGCACGGCGGCACCTGCGAGATCGTCGCGCGCAAGTGCCTGCTGCCGACGTACGACGTGTTCGACGAATCGCGCTACTTCGAGCCGTGGAAGACGCCCGAGGCGAATCTCGTCGAGGTGGGCGGCAAGCGCTTGGGCATCGTGGTCTGCGAGGATGGCTGGAACGACGAGCAGTTCTTCGACGAACGGACCTACGCGATCGATCCCGTGCAGCGTGTCGTCGATGCGGGTGCGCAGATCGTCGTCAACCTCAGCGCGAGTCCGTGGGCGCGCGGCAAGGAGCTGTTCCGGCACCGTATGGTCGCCGCGGCTTCGGCGCGGCACGGTGTGCCGATGGTCTACGTCAACATGGTGGGCGGCGACGTCGAGTTGCAGTTCGATGGCGGCTCGCTGGCCATCAAGCCGACCGGCGCGGCTTGCCAACCAATTACGTTCCGCGAGGCGCTGGTCGTGGTCGACACCGACGCAGAGTGGCGCGAGACGCCCGAGCCGCAGCCCATCGAGGCCATGCAGCACGCCGCGATCGTGCAGGGCATCGCCGCGTACATCCGCAAGTTCGGCTTCCAGCGGGTCGTCGTCGGGCTCTCGGGCGGCATCGACTCCGCACTCGTGGCCACGCTCGCCGTCGACGCGCTCGGTGCGCAGAACGTCGTTGGCATCAGCATGCCGTCGAGCTACAGCAGCGACCACAGCCTCGCCGACGCGCGGCAGCTCGCTGCCAACCTCGGCATCGCGTTCCACGTGCTGCCGATCGAGCCGCTGCAGTTGGTGTTCGCCGAAGTGCTGGAGCCCGTGTTCGCCGGCACGTCACCGGGCTTCGCCGAGGAGAACCTGCAGGCGCGCATGCGCGGCACGTTGCTCATGGCGTTCGCCAACAAGCATGGGCATCTCGTGCTGACGACGGGCAACAAGAGCGAGTGCGCCGTCGGGTACTGCACGATCTACGGCGACACCAATGGGGCACTGGCACCGATCGCGGATCTCTGGAAGACCGAGGTGTGGGCGCTCAGTCGCTGGCTCAATCGCGACGGCGAACGCATTCCGCAGCGCTCGATCGAGAAGGCACCTTCGGCGGAGCTGCGGGAAGGTCAGCTCGACAGCGACAGCCTGCCGCCGTACCCCGAGCTCGATGCCGTGCTGCGCTGCCTCATCGAAGAGGGCCGCACCGTCGAAGAGACCGCATCTCGCACCGGCATGGCGCGCGCGCGCGTGGCCGAGCTGTTTGCGAAGGTGCATGCAGCTGAGTGGAAGCGCTACCAGTACCCGCCGACGTTGAAGGTAAGCGATCGGTGTTGGGCGGGACGGCGCATGCCGGTGGCGCATCGCTACCGAGAGTCGTAGGTGGAAAGCGTGGCCGCCGAGCCAGGCATCGGTGTGTTGGACGTGGCAGTTGCTTCGATCGGGCTCGTCGCCAGGTCCTGAGATCGAGGCAAGTGACCCGGGGATGCGAGCCTTGTCCGCCGACTCCGGAGCCCGCTTGGTGCGTTCGCGGAGCGCCAGCGAATCGATGTCCGGAGCCCCCGGTTCCCACTTCTTCCCTACTTGCGCTTCAGGAGCTTGTCGAGTTCGCGCTGCAGCACGTCGCGCCCGCGAGTCTCGAGTTCCTTCTGGACGCCCTTCTGCAGCAGGTCGCCGACTTCGGGCAGGCCGAGGGAAGGCGCAGTCAGCGACCCTGTGAGGCGCGCGGCCGGCAGCTTGCCGCCGAGTGCTGTCAAGACCCGTTCGCCGTCGCGGTGGCCGCGCAGCAGCGCACTGAAGTCGAAGCCGTAGTCGAGGCTGCCGTCGAAACGCACCGTCCCGGACAAGCCGATCTCTTTGCCCTTGGCGAGCCATCGACCGGCCCGCGTCGCCAAAGAACCGCGCCGCATCGTGAACGGCGCGACGAAGCTGTCGATGGCGAGTCGCCCGCCGTCACCGAGCTGCGCGCCAGCACCCGCGAGTTGGCCGAGTGGCGCCAGCAGTCCCGACAGTGCCGGTGATGGTGTCACTGCCGCATTGCGCAGTCCGATTGCGCCGCTGCCCACCCACTCGTCGAGGAGCTGCAGCCAGTTCTGGTCGGCTCGACGAAGCGAGGGGCCCGTGAACGAGAACTCGAGGTCGCACAAGCCGGACAGCTGCGCCGTGTTTGCATCGAGTCCCGCCAGCATCGGAACGACGAGGCGCAGCACTTCGCTAGCGGCGGGCTGCAGCTGGCCGCCGTTCCAACGCAGCGTCAGCGTCGCCGGCAATCGTGCGAGATCGTTGAGGTCGGTGCGCACGCCGACCGTGAGGCCGCCCTGGTTGAGGGTGGTGGGTTCGGCCGTCGAGAACTGGAACGCGCCGCCGCGCAGCTCACCGGAGCCTTTCAAGTTGCGCAGTTCGAAACCTGCGGCCGTGAGGCCACTGGCCGCCAGCCGCACGGTGGCTGTGCTCGTTGTCATGAGGCGATCGACATCGAACGCGCTCCCGGTTCCGGTGGCATCGCCGGGCCACGGCACGCCGATCTCACCAGTCACTTTGCTGCCGGTGCCGCGCAGCCATTCGGGCATCGGGCCGCCGAAGCTCGCCAGCACGTCGACATCGAGGTCATAGGCGAAGGCGATGCCCTGGGCAGAGCCGAGCACTGGCTGTGCCGCCGTGGCGTCGAGTCCGCGCACGCGCAACCAGCCGAGATCGACGGCGAAGCGCTGCGTGTCGAGAGCCTTCGGCCCGTTCGCTGCGTCGAGGCGCAGCGAAAGCACGGGCGTCAGCAGCCAGCGTTCGCCGCGCAGGTCCATGTCGCGCAGCAGCGGGCCGGCGAGCCGTGGTCCGACGATCGACAGGTCGCCGTCGACAGTGAGGTCGCTCTTGCCTCGCCCTTCCAGTCGCAATGTGCCGTTGGCGATGCCAGCCAGAGCCGACAGTTGCCCCGGCATGAACACATCGACGAGTGGCGCGTAGCGCTGCAGGTCGAGGCCCGCGGTGCTGATCATCGCTTCATGACGTTCGCTCTGCACGTCGAGGTCGAGCTTGACCCCCAGGCGCCCGGGCTGTCCTGCTGTCGCAATCGGCCGCAGCTTCGTGTCGAGGTCGATCGCGATGCGCTGCGAGCCAAAGCCTTTCTGGGCTCGGCAGGTGACTTCGCTCAGGGATTCGAGCAGTTGCGTGCTTCGGCGGATTTCGATCGTGGCATCGCGCAGCTGCAGGTCGAAGCGAACGCCGGCGAGGTCGAGCTTGCTGTCGCGCGGCTCGGGCCTGCCGCCAGCAGGCGGTTTGCGTCCGGCCTCGACGGAGGCTTGCCCGAAGAGCGCGCCTAGGTTCGTCGTGCCGTCGTCGTACTGTTCGACGAAGACTTGCAAGCCATCGATGCTGCCAGTCAGGTCGAACCGTCCGCGC
>JBDSBS010000725.1:0-2953 GCA_039921435.1 Planctomycetota bacterium
GCCTGGAGACCTACATGGCGTGTGGCTATGGGGTCTGCAACGGTTGCACGGTCGAGGTGAAGGGCGCGCGCTTCAAGGGTTGGCCCTACTCGCGCACGTGCATCGAAGGGCCGGTCTACGAGGCCAACGAGCTGGTGCACTGACGGATGGGGCGGCGCGCTTCACCCGGTGGTCTTTGGCGGACGAACGCCGGCGGTGCGAACTTTCAAGCGCGTCGCGCATGGCTGTCCCAGCCGGGACTCAGCCGGGAATCGCGTATCGCCGCAGCGTCGCCAGGGGCACGAACTCGAGCGTGCGTTCGTGCGTCGACTCGAGCACCACGCGCGGCGCCTTGCCCTCTTCGTGCGCCTCGACCCAGCGCGAAGCGCACAGGCACCAGCGATCACCGGGCTCCAGGCCTGGGAAGCCGAACTCGGGATGCGGCGTCGACAGGTCGTTGCCGGCTTGCTTGGAGAAGGCCAAGAACTCTGCGGTGAGATCGACGCACACGGTGTGCGCGCCGAGATCCTCGTTGGTCGTGTTGCAGCAGCCGTCGCGGAAGAAGCCGGTCAGCGGCTTGCTGCTGCAGAGCTTGAGTTCGGTACCGAGAACGTTGCGGGCTGTCTTCTGCGTCGTCTTCATGGCGCGGGAACGAGCATAGGCTACGCGGCGGAGCTTGCCACTGGTTCGCGATCGTGCCAGCTGTTGCGTGTGGCTCTCACGCCAGCAATTCGTCCAGTGTCTCCGCCGAGAGGATGCGATCGGCCCAACGATCCAGGGTATCGGGGCTCGCGCTGCGGATGCGCGCTTCCGCCGCGGGAGGAACCGCGCCAAATCGTTGGCAAGCGAGTCGCAGCAGCAGCTCCGCCTTGCCCGCGGACCTGCCCTCGGCGACACCTTGGGCGACACCTTGGGCGACACCTTGGTCGATCCCCTGCTTGAAGCCCTCTTCGCGGAACTGGTCGGCAATGGTCTTTCCCATGATCTGTGCGTCCTCGTGAATCAGTGCGGCGGCGGCCCGAAGCTTCTCGCGGGGAGCTTCGAGCTGTGATGCCATGTAGGAGAATAGCGCGACCAGGGCAGGTCGTCCGGTGGGGTCCTGCCAGATCGCCAGCATGAGGTCGCGCCATCGGCGCACGAAGTCCTCTGGGTCGCGTGACGTGGCGCCTCGCACGAACTGCAGCAGCAGCAGGGCCAGCCTCACGACCAGGTTGCTGCGACGACGGCGGATTTCGGCCTCGGGTATCGCGGCCAGGTCGTCGAGCAGGAAGTGCAGGTTGGGCTGCAGCGGCGACAGGATCTTCTTCAACGCCGGCGGCATCGCGGCGAAGTCGACGAGTTCGAGAACGGACCGCGGCGCATCCCAAGCGCTCGCGCCATGGTGCACTACGATTGGCACGATGGGCGGCACGGAACGGGCCTTCGGGTGGTTTTCCAGGTAGCGGTCGAACACGCGAACGGAGTAGCGTAGGAGTTGCAGCGCCGTCCAGCGACCCGAGCGCGACTTGTGTTCGAGCAGCACGTAGATCAGCACTAGGTGGCCGCCAACCTTCGCTGTGAACAGCAGGTCTACGTAGCGAGATCGCAGCTGCTCGTCGACCGAAGTGCCTGGCTCGAGCCGCAGCGTGGACCAATCGATGGCCCGGGCCAGCTTGCGCGGGAGAATTGCGGCCAACAACGAAGCCGCGTTCTCGGGTTGTTCGAAGACGTGGCGAAACAGCGAATCGTGGTCATAGGTCATCCTTTGGTGCTCCACCTACAAGTGGGGCACCGGGGGCAAAGGGGTGACCTATCTCTCGTCGATGGCTGCCAACGGGAACGTGGTAGACGGCGTGTGCTCGCGCGCCAGGATGGCCTCGGGCTCCTTCAGCCGCCCCGTCAGAGCCGCGCGCTGAATGCGGTCGCAGGCGTAGTCCGTGCCGCGAAAACGCGCGTAGCTGGCCGGGTCGTTCGGATCCTCGTTCTCATGCAACTTGCCACCACCGTTAACGGGCGGGTTGTTGTCGAGCGCGATGCGCTTGTTGTCGTCCCAAAGGTACGAAGGCCAATACGAGTGCGCGTGCCTCTGGCAGTTGTAGCCAAAGAAGCGAACGAAGCCGCGCTGCAGCGGATCGCCGGAAGTGTCGAACATGCCGAGGCCCCATTTGCCGAACGCAGCGCTCTGGTAACCCGCGGCCGTCATGACTCGCCGAGCGTTCGTTCGCCGGCAGGCAGTGGCCATTGCCCTTCGGGACTTCTCAGGCTCAGTCGCAGCCGGGCTCCTCGCAGATCAGGGCGAGGTCGTTGCACACGTTCCACAGCAGCACCATCGCCTGCTTGACGTTAGCAGTCGCGACTGGCGGCAGGTCCGTGCGCTGGCTCAGAGTCTTGGTGCGTGTGTAGAGATCGAGCAGCTCCTGCTCGTCCTTGCTCAGCTGATTGCCGAGCAGGTCTTTGGTGGTTGCCATACGTTCCTCAGTGCTGGGGTCGCAGATCCTGAAGCCGCTTCGCCTTCAACTCGAAGCGCGGCAGCTCCCCTTGCTTGGCCAGTTCGACGTTGAAGCGCAGGCCCTCGTGCGCAAAGGCGAGGTCCTTGCCGAGCTGCGCCTGCAACCGCAGCCATACGTCTTGTTGGTCGGGCTTGAGCTCGACCTTGACGGTGATCTCGTCTTGCACGTTGTCCTTGCGCTCGATGACAATCTGGAACTCCTCGACTTCGGCGTGCTCGCGCACGACGGCTTCGACAGCGCGCGGATAGACGTTGGTGCCGCGGATCAACTTCATGTCGTCGACGCGCCCGAGGATGCCACCTTCGAAGAGGTCGCCGGTGCGGCCGCACGTGCAGCGCGTGTGTGGCACCTTGCAGACGAGGTCCTTGGTCCGGTAACGGATGAGCGGGATGAAGCCGCGGCCGAACGATGTCACGACACGTTCGCCGCGTTCGCCGTAACCCATCGGCTTGCCGGAATCGGGGTCGAGCACTTCCTCGATGAAG
>JBDSBS010000726.1:0-2580 GCA_039921435.1 Planctomycetota bacterium
AACCTGCCGCCCGCGACGAGGTCGCCGTTGGCCAGCGTGAGCAGCGAGAAGACACCGGCTCCGATCGTGAACGGGGTCATGCCCGAGCCGAGAGCCGACCACGATGCTCCGTTCCAGCGGGCGACGTAGTTGGTGCTCACCGCGCCGGCATTGGTGAAGCTCCCGCCCGCGATGAGATCGCCATTGGGCAGGATCGCGAGCGCGGCGACGAGGCCGACGGGAATCGGACCGGTCAGACCGGAGCCGAGTGCTTGCCAGGTCGAGCCGTTCCAGCGCGCGATGCCACTCGCGGGCGCGCCGCCTCGCCGGCTCGAGTGAACTCGCCAGCGACCACCAACACTGCTGCGACCGGTCCCGGCCCATCCGGATCCCAGGTCTTGATTGCAAAGACGGCGCCGTCGACGCCAGCGACACCAGTCCCTGGCAGCCGGACTCTCGCACACTGTGCCGGCACCACCGCCACACCGATCGCGTTCGCGGCAATCAGGAACATCGCGCGAACACGGAAGCCAATGACAGGAGCGGATCCAATACGGCCATGCTATCCCGCTCGCCGGCCCGTCGCTCGCAGCTCCGACCTCGCGGTGTCGACGCGGTCCGTGTACTACCGCGGCGACGTCGACGGCGGCTCCTCGCCGCGCGGCTCGGCCAACTTGCCGTAGAGCGTGCGCCGACCGATGCCGAGCAAGCGCGCTGCTTCCGCCTTGTTGCCGCCCGCCGCGGAGAGCGCGCGTTCGATCGCCCAACGCTCGAGAGTCGCGAGGTCGAGCGCCACTGGTAGATCGCCGAGCGGCTGCGGCTCGGGGTCGGCCGGCGACAACAGCTCGGCACGCAGTTCCCCACCAGCCGCCATCGCCCACAAGCGCTGCATCTCGTTCTTGAGCTGACGCAGGTTGCCGGGCCAGGCTCGCGAACGCAGCGCCGCGGACAACTCACCACCGATGGATGGAACGGCGACACCCTGCTCGCGTGCGATCTGCGCCAAGAAGTGCTCGGCCAGCGGCACGATGTCGCTCGCCCGTTCGCGCAGCGGCGGCAAGTGCACGGTGACGACAGCGAGCCGGAAGTAGAGGTCTTCGCGCAGCCGCCCGTCGGCGATCGCCTGGCGCGGATCGCGGTTGCTCGCGGCGACGACGCGCACGTCGATCGAATGTTCGCGGTCGCCGCCGACGGGCCGGACCTTGCGTTCTTCGAGCGCGCGCAGCAACTTGGCCTGCAGGTCGAGGTCCATCTCGGTGACCTCGTCGAGGAAGATCGTGCCGCCAGCGGCCTGGCGCAGCAGGCCGGTGCGGTCGCGTTCGGCGCCCGTGAACGCGCCCTTCGTGTGGCCAAACAGCTCGCTCTCGAGCAAACCCTCGGCAATCGCCGCCACGTTGACGCCCACGAACGCGCCGCGTCGCTTTGTGCAGCTGCCGTGCAGGGCGCGCGCCGCGACCTCCTTGCCGGTGCCACTCTCGCCCGTGAGCAACACCGGCAAGTCCGTGTCGACGACGCGGTCGAGCACGTGCAACACGCGCAGCCAGGAAGGTGCAGAGCCGAGCAGACCCGGGAAGGTGTGCTGCAGATCCGCGCGCGTCAGCGCCGGCACCGGCACCGCGAGCACTTCGGCCTGCGCCGCCACGGTGGCTTGGAGCGAACGGTTCTGTTCGGCGAGCTGTGCGGCCTGAGCCCGGTTCTGGGCCAACAGGCTGTGCAAGTGCAGCACGATGGCGCCCTGATCGGCGAAGGCCATGAGCCACGGCAAGTCGCGTTCGGAGAAGACGCCAGCCTGGAATCGATGGTCGAGGTACAGAGCGCCAAGCACGTGCTCGCCGGTGCGCAGCGGCATGCACAGCACCGAGCGCAGGCGCAGGTCGGCAACACTCTGCGCAGCGCTGAGTTCGTCGGCCTGCGCGTCCTCGCTGAAGAGGCCTTCGCCAGCCAGCGCACGCTGCAGGATCGTCGTCGACAGCTTACGTTCGGGCTTGACGACCGGTTCGCGGTCGATGCTGCGCGCCACTTCGACGGCACAGCCAGGCGCCGAATCCGTCTTGCTGACCAAGAACCCACGCTCGGCACCGAACAAGCGAACGGCCTCGTCGACGAGCACGGTCAGCACCTGCGTGCGACTGTCCGCAGCAGCGAGCTGCCGGTTGAGGCCGAGGATCGCGAGCCAGCGCTTGCGTTCGCCATCGTGCGGGTCGCCGCGCAGCCGCTGCAGGAAGTCCGTCCAACGTGCCATCGATCAGATTCCATCGAGCGCGGCAGCGAGCGCGCGTTGCGCCATGCCCTCGGCGTGGCGTTCGTGCGCGGCGAGTCCACCGTGGGCAGAGATGGCAGCGCGCAGCGCGTCGGCGGCTTCAGGAACGGGAACATCGACGAGCACCTTGGCGGCCAACGCGGCTATGGCCATCGACGCGGGACAACCGGTGGCGCGCCAGCGCACCGCGCGCAATACGGCGTTGGCAACTAGCACGCTCAACACAACGCGATCGCCGCAGACGGGATGTTCGGCCGAGCCGCTCGCGGTGCCCGGGCCCTCGAACTCGCCGATGCCCTCGGCTCGCAGCAGCACGTCGCGCAGTCGCTGGTCGACCATGG
>JBDSBS010000727.1:0-13086 GCA_039921435.1 Planctomycetota bacterium
GGAACCGATCGACGATCCAGACGAGCAGCGGCTGCGCGATGGCGACGACGCGGCGCTGGCGCCGCTGTTCGAGAGACAGCGCGAACGTTTGCTGCGCATGGTGCATTTCCGCATCGACCCCCGGTTGGTCGGCCGGCTCGACGCCGAGGACGTGCTGCAGGACACCTTCCTCGAAGCCGGCAAGCGCCTGCTGGCCTTTCGCGAAGACGACAAGCCGTTCTTCGTGTGGATCCGCCTGATCACGCAGCAGACGATGGTGGACCTGCATCGCAAGCACCTCGGTGCCAAGATGCGGAACGCCGGCCGCGAGATCACGGCACCCGCCAGCGGCACGCTGTCGGGTTTCTTCGTCGGACACATCACGTCGCCGAGCCGCGCCGTCATGCGCGAGGAGACGCGGTTGCAGATCGAAAGGGCGCTCGAGAGCATGGACGAGATCGACCGCGAAGTGCTGCTGCTGCGTCACTTCGAGGACCTCTCCAACAAGGAAGCCGCAGCCGTGCTCGGCATCCAGGAGAACGCGGCGAGCAACCGCTACGTGCGAGCACTCGGCCGCCTCAAGGGTTACCTCGGCAACTTGGGTGGCACGTGAGCACCGACGGAGACTCTGGCCAACGCGATCCCATCGACCTGCTGGCCGAGCAGTTTCTGCAGCGCCACCGAAAGGGCGACCGGGTCTCCGTCGAGTCGTTTGCCGCCGAACACCCCGCACACCGAGAAGGGCTCTGCGACCTGCTGCCGACGCTGTTGGCGCTCGAACAGGTCAAGCGCGACCGCGAGTCGTCGGGCAGTGGCCGCGCGGGGATCAGCGTGCCCGCACTCGAGCAAGTCGGCGACTTCCGCATCGTCCGCGAACTCGGCCGCGGCGGCATGGGCGTCGTGTTCGAGGCCGTGCAGGAATCGTTGGGGCGCAAGGTGGCGTTGAAGGTGCTGCCGCAGGCGTCGCTGTTGACCGGCAACCAGCTCGAGCGCTTCCGGCGCGAAGCGCAGATCGCCGCTCAGTTGCACCACAGCAACATCGTGCCCGTGTTCGGCAGCGGCGAGAGCGAGGGCTACCACTGGTACGCGATGCAGTTCATCAGCGGCGAGAGCCTCGACCGCTGGCGGCAGCAGCAGGCCGAAGCCGTGCCGAGCGGCAGCGGGGCCTGGCGCGCGCGTTCGCACTTCGTCGCCCGCATCGGCGCCCAGGCCGCGAGTGCGCTGCACTACGCCCACGGCGAGGGCACTCTACACCGCGACGTCAAGCCCGCGAACTTGCTGCTCGAGAACGACGACCATCTCTGGGTGACCGACTTCGGCCTTGCCAAGGCGCTCGAGGCCGAAGGCCTGACGCACTCGGGGGACCTGCTCGGCACACTGCAGTACATGGCGCCCGAGCAGTTCGTCGGCCGCTACGACGTGTGCAGCGAGGTCTACGCGCTCGGTGTCACGCTCTACGAGCTGCTCGTGCTGCGCCCCGCGTTTGCCGCGAAGACCCGCAGCGAACTCATGGAAGCCATCCGCACGCAGCAACCGGAGTCGCTGCAGCGGCTCTGCCCCGACGTGCCCGAGGACCTCGTCATCGTGATCGAGAAGGCGATGGCCAGAGACGCGGCCGATCGCTACCGCTCGGCGCACGAGCTCGAACAAGACCTGCACGCGTTCCTCGAGGATCGACCGATCGCTGCGCGCCGACAGAGTGTCGCACGCTCGATGATGCGCTGGTGCCGCCGCAACCGCGCGCTGTCGGCGTTGGCGGCGAGTACGCTACTGGCCGCCATCGGGGCTGGCATCACGGGCTGGGTCGCCTACGGGATCACCGACGATGCGCTCGGCAAGGCGAAGGCGTCGGCGGAGGTGGCCGCGCAGCAATCGTCGCGCGCCGAGAACAACCTGGGGCTGTCGCTAACGGCCTTGGGCGAAATCTTCGATGCGCTGGTCGGACGCGATCCGGCACTCGCTCTCGACGAAGACCCCGACACCGGTGAGCAAACCATCATAGCACCGCCGGTGTTGGAGCCGCGCGACGTCGATCTGCTCGAGAAGATGCTCGCGTTCTATGACCTCTTCGCCACGCAGAACCGCGAGAGCCAGTCGCTGCGCCTGGATACGGCCCGAGCGTGTCGGCGCCTTGGTGCCATCCACGCCCGACTCGGCGCACCACAGAACCTCGATGAGGCGGCCAGGGCGTACGAGCAGGCCTTGACTCACTTGTCTGGCGTCACAGAGCGCGACGTCCGCCGCGAGACGGCGGCTGTGCACGTCGATCTGGGCCAACTCGAACAGCGTCGTGGCAAGCCGGAGACCGCGTCTCAGCACTTCTTCCTGGCACTCACAATCCTCGATGTCGAGCGGTCGTCGGACACGAAGGCCATGCGCTTCGAACGGGCCCAGGCCAACTTCTTGTTGGCGCGCCACATGGAGTTCCGGCCCGAAGGTGGTCCCGGTGGCCCGCGCGGTGGACCCGGAGCAGGCCCGCGACCACCGGAGCGCACGCGCGAGATGATCGAACGCAGTCGCGAGGCCCGCAAGTACCTGCAGCTTGCCCAAGTTTCGATCAAGCAGCTGCTCGTCGAGGAACCGGAGAACCCCGAGTTCCGCGCCCTCATGGGGCGCTGCCTGTTGTCTTCGACCCGCGGGCCGTTCGCGCGGCTCGAAGACCGGCCCGAGCGCGAGCGAGAGCGCGAGGAGAGTCTCACCGCCGGGCTCGAGATCTTCCGCGACCTCGTGGCGAAGAACCCCGACCGCGACCAGTACCGTTTCGAGCTTTGCACGGCACTGCTCGAGGTGCGGCGCAGCGATCGACCGGGGTCGCGCGGCCGCGACCGCGAGTTGTCGAGTCGCGACATCGAAGTGCTGCGCGAAGCGAAGCTGCACGCCGAAAGGCTTGTGCACAACCAACCCCTGTTCCACGAATACCAGGCAATGCGGGGCCAGGTCGGCTCGGCGCTCGGCGAGCGGCTGCTGCGCCGCAGCGTCAACGCGCCCGAGGCGGAGAAGCACGAGCTGCGCGTGGAAGCCGAAGCCGAACTGCGGGCCGGCCTGCTCGTCGAGCAATCCCTCGTGCAGGGGGACCGGCCAGCGGAACCGCGCTTCGTGCGCCAGACCATCACGACGCGGGCGGCCCTCGGACTCTTGTGCGCGGAGTCCGGGCGCCAGGATCAGGCGAGGGAGCAGGCTACGGCCATCGTCGGGTTGTTGCGGGCACTTGCCGAACGGCGGAACTCCGGGCGTCCGCCGATCGGCGACCCACGCAGCCTGGAGGCGACCGAACGACTGCTCGGACTCGTGGACCTGCCCGAGCTGGCTGCCGAGGTTCGCGATCTCAAAGAACGTTGGGAGTCGCGCTCGCAGTCGGCGGCACGCCGGGACGGTGCACCCGGTGAGCCACGCCGCGGCGGTCGGTGACGTTGTGCGCATCGCCGCGCGCGCGGCAAGGTCGAAGGCGGCGACTGGCCGTGCGTCGCTTACTTTTTGGCAGCCGGGCTCGGCAGCAGATCCTCGAAGTCGGGCCGATCGAACAGCGCGGCCACCGGCGGGTAGCCCCGAACCTGGGCCTGTGTGACGCCGGTTTCGCGCACGGCCAGGGCGAACCAATCGCGCGCGCGCGCCACGTCATCGTCGCGCACCGAGACATCGGCAAGCCGCAGGAATAGCAAGGCGAGGAGCTGCTTCCCGAACGGGCTTTCCTTGGCCGCACTGCGCGCCGTCGGCAACGCTGCCTCCCAGATGCCGATGGCCCGCGCATGCTGCTGAAGTTGCAAGTACATCGTGCCGAGATTGACCGCGATCATCGCGGCTGTTGCCTGTCGCAGTGGATCGTCGGGCCGCTGCTGTAGCCACAACGAGGCCCGGTTGTTTGCCTCTTGCATCCAGCGCTGACCGGCCTCGCTGTCGTGTTGCTGCATCGCCAGATCCGCGGCCAGGCCGTACATGTCGATGAGCGCTCGCTCGCGATCGCCGCCGCGCCTCGCCTCGCCGATCGTCAGTGCGCGTTCGGCCATGGCCCGGGCCTCGGTGACCTGCTGCATGCCGGCGAGAGCACGGGCGTGGTTGGCGAGCGCTCCCGCGTAGTTGGCCTTGCTGGTCTCGTCGTCGGGCACTTGCTCGATGACGCGGTCGAACTCGCGCTCGGCGCTGACGAGATCCTCGATAGCCGCCTCGGGCCGGCCGAGGCGGAAGCGAGTGCTGGCGCGCTCGGCAAGCGAGACGGCCAACCGTCGACGGTGGTGCACTTCGGTCGGTGCTTCGCGCAGCACTTGCTCGATCAGTTCGATCGCACGGTCGTGGTCGGCCTCGGCGCCAGCGGCGTCGTCGAGTTCGCGGCGGTTGGCAGCCCGCGAGTCGAGTGCGTCGGCAAGCCGGGCGCGCCAGCCCGGCAGGTCGGGCTCGAGCGCGACCATGGCTTCGAGCTCCACGGTCGCCGCGTCCAGCCATTCCGCGGCGCGATCCCATTGCCGCCGTTGCAGGCCCAGTTGGCCGCAGTGTTCGAGCATGCTGATGCGAGTCAAGCGCACGTCGTGGTCCGGCTGCATCTCCGCGGGCAGGGCGTCGAGGCGCGCGATGCCGTCGAGGAAGCTCTGCAAGGCCAGATCGGTTTCTCCGGCGAGGGTCAGCAGGACGCCGCGTTGGTCGGCGACGACAGCGTGGTCGAGCCGCCAGCCGCGGACCGCAGGCGCCGCCAGATGCGCGGGCGGCGGCGCCTGGACCACGGCCTCGACGGCGTCGAGCAATGCCTGTGCTTCGTCGAACTGACGTGCGCGCCCGAGTGCGGCGGCGAGCGCTAGGCGACTGTCGCGGATCCCCTGCAGTGCCGCGTCGTGGTCCGGTTGCGCAGCCGCAACCTGTTCGAAGATGCGCAGCGCGCGGCGCTCGCTCGCCTCCTGCTCCGTCGTACGTTCCATGCGGCCGTAGACCTCTGCGAGCTGGTGGCAGGCTTGCCCCAACTCCATGCTGACGGCGATCTGCTGCCCGGCAGGCGGCGTGAGTCGTGCGAAGACAGCGATGCCTTCCTCGAGCAAGCCGGCGGCGCGCGGCAGGTCGCCGAGTTCCTTTTGCAGCCGGCCCAGGCGCACTTGGGAACGCGCGCGGTCGGCGCGCACGCGCAAGTTGCTGACGTCGCTGGTGCTGTTGGCCAGCAGCCGTTCGTGAAAGACGATGGCGTCCTCGAGCAGGCTCCGACGCAGGTTCACCGTGCGCGGGTGTTCGGCCAGCCGGCTCGCCGCGGTGCGGAACAGCATCTGGTCGACGGCGAGCAGCGCCTGATCGAAGTTGCACTCCGCGAGCAACCGCTGCGCAGAGGCCTGGTCGAGGGCCGCTTGGATGCGGGCCGCGGCGAGGCTCTGCTGCATGCCGAACAACAGTGGGCCCGGCACCAGCAGCATGAACCCGATGGCCAGAGTCGCGGCGCGGCCCGGGTGACGGCGGCTCCACCGGGTCGCGCGCAGCAGCCAGGACGGCCTTCGCGCGCGCACAGTACGCTGTTCGAGGAAGGCCTGCAGGTCAGCCGCGAGGTCGCCGGCGGTTCGGTAGCGCCGAGCGGGATCGAGGTCCATCGCCATGAGGCAGATGGCCTCCGCATCGGCGTGCACGAGTGCGTTGCGGCGCGCCGGTGGCTCGACGTGGCCGGCGAGAATGCGTTCGCGCGTTGAACCGCTGCCGTCGCCGTGCGGCAACCTCAGGGTCAGCAATTCGTAGAGCGTGACGCCGAGGGCATAGACATCGGTGCGCGCATCGTAGCGGCCGACGTCGCCGCGCACCTGTTCGGGCGCCATGTAGGGCACCGAGCCCATGGTCTCGCGCGAACGCGTGATGCGCTGCTCGCCCTCGGCCGACGCAAGGCCGAAGTCGATGATGCGCACTTGCCCGGTCGTCGTCAGCAGCAGGTTCGATGGCTTGAGGTCGCGGTGCAGCACGCGCTGTTCGTGTGCATGCTGCAAGGCCGTGGCGGCGTCGAGCACGAGGCGGCAGCAGGCGTTGGCCCACGAGCCGCGAAACACGGGCGCGTCGTCGATGCTTGCAAGGTCGTGCTTCTTGGCGAGCGCTCGCTGCAACGCTGCGCGCAACGCGGTGCCGTCCAGGGCCGCCGGTTCGCTGCCGGCCAACTCCTGCAGCACCTCGGCCAGGCTCGCGCCGTGCACGAGTTCCATCGCGTAGAACGGAATGCCCTCGGCTTCTCCGCACGTCAGGATCGGCACGATGCCCGGATGCTGCAGGCGCGCAACGGCGAGCACTTCGCGGCGGAAGCGTTCGCGGGCGCCGCCGAACAAGAGCTGTTCGGGATGCACGAGCTTGAGCGCGACCTCGCGCCGCAGACTCGTCTGTTCGGCCAAGTAGACGACGCCCATGCCGCCGCGGCCGATCTGGCGCAGCAGACGAAACTCGCCGAGCCGGTCGGGGATCGCCGCGGCCGAAGGCGAGGCCTGCAGGATGCCGAGTGCAGCCAGCTGGTCGAGCCGCTCACGCAGCTGCGGTGCAGCATCGGGATGCGCGGCCAGCACCGCATCGAGGGATGCCTGGTCGTTTGCTTCGAGTGCCAAGATGCACTGTTCGAGCAGGGTTTCGGTGTGCGAAGGCGAAGGCTCGGACATGGACAAAGCAGGGCGAGGTGGTTCGCACGCCGGTGGCACAGGATACTCGCGGGCGACTCGCCCCGATCGAACCGGCAGTCGAAGCGCCATGCAGCATACCTTCATCATCTGGGCCGCGGTCCCAGCGTTGTTCTTGGGCTGCCGGCAGGCGGCCGTGTTCCATGTCATTGACGAAGCGGCGTGGGCCGCCGTGCAAACGGGCTCCACGGCGAGCCTGCGCGGCCTCGCCGTCGTGGATGCACAGGTGGTGTGGATCGGTGGCGCCGGCGGCACCCTGCGGCGCACGGTCGATGGGGGGCACACCTGGCAAGACGTGGCTCCGCCCGGCAGCGAGGCCTGCGACTTCCGCGACATCGAGGCGTTCGACGCCGAGACGGCGCTGGCGATGGTCGCGGGCCAACCGGCGCGCGTGTACCGCACGACTGATGGCGGGAACAGTTGGAAGGTCGTGCACGAGGACGTGCGGCCCGAGGCGTTCTTCGACGCGATGGCGTTCGATGGGGAGCGAGGCGCCTTGTTCGGCGACCCGATCGACGGCGCGTTCTGCGTGTCGACGAGCGACGACCGCGGGGTGACTTGGCAGCCCATGGCAAATCGTGCGGTGCCACGACCCGTGGCAGGCGAAGCCGCGTTTGCAGCGAGTGGCACGTGCGTCGCGTTCGGCCCGGTTCGCGACGACCATGCAGGCCGGTCGCCCGTGCTGATCGCGACCGGCGGTGGAGCGTCGCGCCTGCTCGTGCTCGCCAGCGACGAGCGCAGTTCGACGGCGCTGCCGCTGTTACAAGGGGCGCCGTCGCAGGGTGCGTTCAGCCTCGCGTTCGCGCACGCCAACGAACGCGACGGACGCGGGGTCGTGGTAGGCGGCGACTACCAAGATCCCCAGCGCAGCGACGGCACGGCAGCCTGGACCGAGGACGGTGGGCGCACATGGCACCCTTCGGCGAACGGTGCGGGCGGCTATCGTTCCGCTGTGGTCTGGATCGAACGCGAGCAGGTGCTCGCGGTCGGCTCGCACGGTGCCAGTGTGTCCAGCGACGGCGGTCGCACGTGGCGACCGTTCGGTAGCGAGGGCTATCACAGTGTCGGCAAGGGGGACGACGGCAGGATCTGGGCGTGCGGCAGCGAAGGCCGCGTGGCGAGGTTGGTCATGCCGGGCAGGTGAGCACCGCCGTGGTCCTTGCGCGACTTTGCGCGACGCCGGGGCTGCCGGCGGCCCCTTCCGCGCTTCGCTGCGGTGAGCAACGATTCGTCGCGCGACATTGGGCAGGGCTTGCAGCTCTGCTAGGCTGTCCCTACGCATGGACGAAGTTGCTCTGCACGCTTCCTTCCACCTGACCAAGGCGGCTTCGGTGCCACTCGGCACGCGAGAAGTGCACGTTTGGGCGATGCCGCTGCAAGGGGATCCAGCGCCGTTTGCGGCCTTGCTGTCGCCCGCCGAGCTGCACCGGCTCGAACGGTTCCGCTTTGCCGACCACAGACGCCGCTACCAGATCGGGCACGGTGCACTGCGCCTGATCCTCGGTGGCTACCTCGACCAGGATCCGGGCGACATCGAGTTCCGGCATGGCCCGCGCGGCAAGCCCTACCTCGCCGAAAAGGGGCCCTACTTCAACCTGTCGCACTCGGGCAAGCTGGCTCTGATCGCGTTCGCGGGCACGGAGCTCGGCCTCGATGTCGAGAAGGTGCGGCACCTCGAAAGCCTGGGCGAGATCGCTAGGCGGCACTTCTCGGAGAGCGAGTTCCAGGCGCTCTCGGCGCTCGACGGCGAACAGAAGCAGGCTGCGTTCTATCGCTGCTGGACTCGCAAGGAGGCCTACATCAAGGCAGTCGGCGAAGGGCTGTCGATGCCGCTCGACACGTTCGACGTCAGCGTCGGCGAAGTGCCCGAGTTCTTGGCGTGCCGGGATGGCCGCGAGGATCCGAAGAACTGGTCGTTCCTCGACGTGTCACCGGGGCCCGAGTTCATTGCGGCGCTGGCGCTGCGCGCACTCGACCAGAAGGTGAGCACGTTCCGACTCGAGATGGGGTAGCGCCGGCCCTTTGGCAGGACGGCACGCAGCACGGTTCGTCCCTTGCGAGCGCACGTCATATGCCGCGGTTCTGCCTGCGCGAGGTCGAGGCGTTCCTGCGCTGCGGAATCCTGGTGCGTCCCTTGGTCCGTTACCTGCGATCTGAGTGCGCGCGATCCGGCTCGGCAGCTACCGTAGTTGCCCATGAAGACCGGCCGCAACGATCCGTGCCCTTGTGGCTCGGGAATGAAGTTCAAGAAGTGTTGCGTCGCGAAAGCGAGCGAGGCCTTCGCGGTGGCTGTGGCCGCCGGTGCTGCCGCCGCGCAGGCTGTCGCGGGCCAGAAGCCGCCGGCCCGCCCGAGCACGAGAACCTGGACGCCACTGCAGCACGAACGACGGCGGCCCACTGGCATGAGTCGCCCGAAGCCAGGGTGATCCAGGGCTCGCACGGGCCGTTCCTCGACTCAGCGCGCGTCGGTAGGCGCTCTGATCGCGCCGCACTGCGTTAGCGCACTGCGTTGGCGGTTGATCTCGCGCTGGCCAGCTGTGATCGACGCGCCTTGCCGCCTACCATGCTCGCCACGATGAACCTCGCCCAGCTTGCTGACTTCCTTCTCGAGTGGCGCAGTGATCACCCCGTTGGTAGCAAGAAGGCGTTGGTCGCAGCCGTGGCGGGGCAAACCGATCTACGACCCGACAAGGCCCTTCTGGTGGGCCCGCAATGGGTTCTTCGCATCAGCCAGATGGAGGAACGCGGCAACGATTCCAACGCCATCGTGGCCTTGCGCAAGATCCACGAGTACGACGATCGACCGATTGTCGTGTGCCTGTTGACAGCGCTCGGCATGCGGCTCGTGCTCGCCAACACGTCGTTCGTCGAGAAGGTCTCGGACCGTTCATATCGTCTGGCGAAGGATCACCTGACCGGCAGTGTGCTCGATACGGACATCCTCGCGGCATACGACGGCGTCGCCAACCTGCCGGCGAACTTCGACAAGCTGTGGGCGGTGCACGTGGCCAGCGACGCGGCCGCCAACATGGAGCGCATCGTCGCGGCGACGCAGGCCATGCATGCAAGTGCTGCCGCGTTGTATCCCGATCGAGTCAAGCCACGAATGGTGCGGTAGTCACACCGAAGCGGTGACCCTGAGCACGCGCGTAGGAGAGCGGCACGGTTGCGGCCGTGCCGCCTCCGACTCTCTGCAACCGCCAAGTCAGCGCGCGCGCACCTTCACCGCCTCTCCGACCGCGGTCATCATGCTGCGCAGCGTGTCGTAGTCCGGGTGCCGCATGCGCACGTAGGCATTCGCCATGTAGCCAGCTTCGACGCCCTGTGTGGCCGTTCCAGGTGCAGGCGTGTGCACGTCGAGGATCCACTCCTTGAAGCGGCGCTGGATCTCGTCGAGGCCGTCGTAGTGCGAGATCGTGCCGTCCTTGTCCGGACGCAGCGCGATCATGCCAGCGGCGTACTTGCGAGAAGGCTTGAACGGCACCTTCTCGTGCACGATGGCGTGTGCCCACGCGGCATAGAGATCGAAGTCGTTGGCCGCGCAGTAGAGATCCCAGACGCCGACGCCCGGTGGCCGGCAACCGATCTCGGAGAACTTGAGGCCCTTTGGGCCGAAGAACCACTCCATGTGCGTCGGCGAGGTCCAGATGCCGAGTGCTTCGATGACCTTCTGGCCCATCTGGCGCACCTCTTGGTAGTGCTCGCCGTCGACGCGGTTGGTGCAGACGATCTGCGGCGAGATCCAGCGCGTGCGCATCGCCTCGAGCACGTTGGGGAAGTAGTGGCAGGCGAAGTCGATGACGGGTTTGCCGCACACCGACAGCGTGTCGTAGAAGCCTTCGTGTCCTTCGAGGAACTCCTCGATGGCGACGGCGCGTCCCTGCGCGACCTCGAGCGCTTCGAGCGCCGTGGCCAGCTCCTGGTCGCTGGTGACCTTGTGCGTGCCCGAAGCGCCGGCCCCGTCGAGCGGCTTGAGGATCAGCGGATAGCCGACCTCTTTGGCGAACGCCTCGGCGTCGGCGACCTTCTGCACTCGCGCGCTGGCCGCGCAAGCGATGCCGGCCGCGCGCGCCGCTTCCTTCATGGCTGGCTTGTCGCGGCACAACCACGCCGTCTTCGACGTCGTGCCGTGGATCTTGAGCTGCTCGCGCACGTGCGCGGTGGCCATCACGTGCGCTTCGACAGTGGCCTCGAGCCGATCGACGCGCGCCTTCTGCGACAGCCGGCGCACGGCTTCGGCGAGTGCGTGTTCGTCGACGACATTGCGCACGCGTTCGAACTGGAACAGGCCCTCGCGCAGGTTGCTCGGCAGGGCCTCGGGCGGGCGTTCGCTGATCGCGGAGACGCGCGCGCCAGTGCTCAACAGGCCGCGCAGGAACTCGCGCTGGTTGGTGGGGAAGGAAGGTTCGACGAAGACGACGTGCATGGCGGTGGGGGTGCGGGCGGTCTCTCAGCCTCAGTTGCCGACCAGGGAGCGGTAGAGGGCGACGTACTCGGGGCCCTGGCGGTCCCACGAGAAGTCCTTCTGCATACCGTTCTGCACGAGCTTGTGCCAGCCGCGCTGGTCGCGCCAGTTGCGCAGCGCCCAGTCGATGGTGCCGGCCAGGCCGCGGCTGCTGAACTCGTCGAACAGGAAGCCCGTGCCGGTCTGCGTGTTTGGATCCCACGGTTCGACCGTGTCGGCGAGCCCGCCCGTGCGGCGCACGATCGGCGGCGTGCCGTAGCGCAGGCTGTACATCTGGTTGAGGCCGCACGGTTCGAAGCGGCTCGGCATCAAGAACACGTCGCTGCCGGCCTCGACCCAGTGCGCCAGTTCGTCGTGGAAGCCGCGGTAGATGGCGACCTTGCCGGGCCACGTGTCGCGCAGCCACTGCAGGTACTTCTCGTGCTTCTCCTCGCCCGAGCCCAGGATGCACAGGCGCATGTCTTCGCGCTGCAGGAAGATCGGCAGCGAGTCGGCGAACAGGTCGAAGCCCTTCTGCGCGGTCAGGCGCGAGACCACGCCGAACACTGGCGCGCGAGGGTCGTGCGGCAGGCCCATGCGCTGCAGTAGTGCTGCCTTCATCTTGGCCTTGCCCGACAGGTCCTGCGCGGTGAAGTGGTGCGGCAGCAGCGGGTCGGCGGCGGGATCCCAATCGCCATAGTCGACGCCGTTGACGATGCCCATCAGGTCCGCGCTGCGCTGTCGCAGCAGTTCGTCCATGCCCATGCCCAACTCGGCGCCTTGGATCTCGCGCGCGTAGGTGCGCGAGACGGTGGTGAGCTTGCTGGCGTGCAGCACGCCGGTCTTGAGGAACGAGAACTTGCCGTCGCGCAGGTCGCCGTGGTGCAGGTGCGCGCGCTGCTCGCCGAGGCCGAGCATGTCGATCGTGCGCTCGCCGTAGACACCCTGGAAGCCGATGTTGTGGATCGTCAGCACCGTCTTGGTCTTGGCAAACAACCGGTCCCACGCGTAGTGCGTGCGCAGGTAGAGCGGCAAGAGACCCGTGTGCCAGTCGTTGCAGTGCACGATGTCGGGCGCCCACTGCAGCAACTGGCAGGTGTCGAGCAGGGCGCGGCACAGCGTCGCGAAGCGCAGCGACTCGTCGCCGTCTTCGGTGTAGAGGCCGTCGCGGTTGTACAGCTCGGGGCAGTCGACGAAGTGCACGAGCACGTCGCTCTGCGGCAGCGGTGCTACGCGAATGCCGACGCGGATCGATCGCTGCGGGAAGCGCACGTCGATCGCCTTCGCCTTGGGCAAGGGCGTGGTCTTCAGGCCGCTCTCGGCGATGCGTTTGTAGAACGGCAAGAACAGGCGCACGTCGTGGCCAGGGCCGTTCGGGGAGGCGCTGGCGGGGAGCTTCTTGCCGAGCCAGCGGCCGAGGCCCGCGAGCACGTCGGCGAGGCCGCCGGTCTTGGCGAAGGGGGCAAGTTCGGAGGCGACGAGCGCGATGCGCAGGGGACGCATGCGCGGATGTTGGCATGCGGGGGCGGTGGGAGCGAGCGCAAAGGTGTGGTGGGAGCCGACCGTGACTCGGGCCCACGGTGACGGCGACTGGCAGCGCTACTATCGCGACAGACTCATGCCGAGCCTCTCCAGTGGTGCCCGAGTTCCCTCACGGTGGTTGCCGGCACGTTGGCTGGCATCGCTCGCGCCCGCACTGCTCGCCAGCGCCGCGCCTGCCCAGTGCACCACCGAGCGGCGCTGACGAGCACGAACGCGCTGACGCTCACGATCGGCGCGTTCTAACTCCATCGGATTGCGGCGATCGGAATGGCGCACGGTCGCGCTGTCCGGTCCGGGCGGTCAGCTAGGACTCGCGTGCTCGATCGCGTCGCAGAAGTGCAGCAGATCATCCAGTTGCGTGGTCGCGATGACGTGGATGCGTTGCCAGTCGAGCACTCCATAACGATGCGCGATCAGGTTGCGCAACCCCGCGGCTGCGGCCAACCGAGCTGCTAGCTCTTGCGGCAACACGCCGCGATCTCCCATGGCCAGCAGCGCCTCCCGATAGCCCGA
>JBDSBS010000728.1:0-5941 GCA_039921435.1 Planctomycetota bacterium
CAGACCTACACGGAACCCGCTCTGCGCCGCGTGCGCCGCACGTTCGACCTGCCGTCGCTGCGCTAGCCGGGCACCTACGTCGTCGAGTTCGTCGGCAACGGCATCAGCAGCCGCGCGGTGATCCACAAGGGCAGCCTGCGTCACGTCGAACGCACGGCCGCGGCGGGGCAGGTCTTCCGCGTCTACGACGAAGCCGGTGTACAGCAACGCGACGCGATGTTGTGGCTGGGCGGCCGCGAGTACACGGCCGACAAGGAGGGCGAGATCCTCGTGCCGTTCTCCACCGATCCCACGACCAAGAAGGTCGTGCTGCGCCAAGGCAACCGTTCGACGCTGGCCACGTTCCAGCACCGCGCCGAGAGCTACGCACTGCTCGGCAGCATGCACATCGAGCGCGAGTCCCTCATCGCCGGCCAGAAGGCGAGCCTCGTCGTGCGACCGCAGCTGCGCCTCGCCGATCGCGACATCGCCATCAGCCTGCTGACCGATCCCGTGCTGACGATCGTCGCCACCGACCTCGACGGCCTGCAGACGACCCAAGAAGTGCGCGGCATCAGCCTGGTCGACGACCGCGAGTTCGTGCACGAGATCGCCGTGCCACAGCGCCTGCTGTCGGTGTCGGCCTCGTTGCGCGGCAAGGTGCGCGACCTCGGCGGCAAGGACATCGACGTGCAGTCGGTGTCGAACACGTTCTCGGTCAACGGCGTCGACCTGACGCCCCAGACCGGCAGCGCGATGCTCGTGCGGACCACTGCGGGATACGCGATCCAACTGCGCGGCAAGAATGGCGAACCGCAGCGCGGTCGCCCCTGCCAGTTCAACCTGGCGCACCGCGACTACCGCGATGCGATCGCCGTGTCGTTGCAGAGCGACGCCGACGGCCGCGTGGACCTTGGCCCGCTGCCGGGTGTCGATACGGTCAACCTGCAAGCCGAAGGCTTCTCGGGCAGCTTCGTTGTGCAAGACGCCCGTTGCCGACTGCCGTCGACGCTGCACGGACGCACAGGCGAAGTTCTGCGCCTGCCGTACCAAGGGAAGGCGAGCGCCACCTCGCGCGCTGAGTTCTCGCTGCTAGGCGTCGAGCGCGACGAGTTCGAACACCTCGCGATCAAAGACGGCTTCCTCGAAGTGCGCGACCTCGCGCCGGGCGACTACGAGCTGCGGCTGCACGAGACCGGCACGAACATCGTGGTGCGCGTAACCACCGGTGCGCGCGACGGCGCGTGGCTCGTCGGCAAGGACCGCATCCTGCAGAGCACGGGCAACAAGCCGCTGCACCTACGTTCGGTCGAGCTGACTGGAGACGACCTGGTCGTACAGCTCGCGAACGTGTCGAGTGCGTCGCGCGTGCACGTGGCGGCAACTCGCTTCACGCCCGCGTTCGATCCGTTCGAACAGCTGCACGGCGCCCCAGCACAGCTCTCGCAAGCGCTCGACACGGAGCGCGCCGAGAGCAGCTACCACTCTGGTCGCAAGCTCGGCGACGAGTACCGCTACGTGCTCGAACGTCGCTTCGCGACCAAGTACCCGGGCAACATGCTGCGGCGACCGAGCCAGCTGCTCAACCCGTGGTCCATCGACGACAACTCGTTCAACGCGCCCGTCGGGCTCGGCGGCGGCGCCGGCGGCCAGTTTGGCGGTAGGGCTGGTGGCCGCAGCCGCGGCGCTCCTGGTTCGGCCGATGCAGGCCCCGCCGGTGTTGGCGCCAACCCAGGCACGCACGCCAACCTCGACTATCTGCCCCGTGCGAGCGCCCAGCTCACCAACCTGATGCCCGACGCGAACGGTGTCGTGCGCATCAAGCTGGCCGATCTCGGTGAAGGCCAGATCGTGCACGTGCTGGCGCTCGACGGCGACCAGGCCCTCTACGACACCGTCGTTCGCACCGAACAGCCGTTGCGCCCGCGCGCCCGCCAACTCGCGAACGCCCTCGACGGCACCCAACACTTCGTCGAGCAAAAGCGCATCCAGTTCGTCAGCGGCGGTAGCACCACGACGCTCGACGACGCGCGTTCCGCGCAGGTCGAAGTTTACGACTCGCTCGCCAGCGTCTACCAACTGCTGACGACCGTCAGCAAGGATGCGTCGCTGGCGCAGTTCGCGTTCCTGCTGCAGTGGCCCAAGCTGCCGCGGGCCGAGAAGGCCGAGCTCTACAGCAAGCACGCCTGCCACGAGCTGCACTTCTTCTTGCATCAGAAGGACCCCGAGTTCTTCGCTGCGGTCGTCAAGCCGTTCCTCGCCAACAAGGTCGACAAGACGTTCCTCGACCACTGGTTGCTTGGCGACGATCTCACTGGGTACCTGGAGCCGTGGGCTTTCGCACAGCGAAACCTGATCGAGAAGATCCTGCTGGCGCAGCGGCTCACGGGCGAGCAGAAGGGCGCGGTCGCGCGCTCCCTGCGCGAGGCGCTCGAACTGCACCCCGTCGATCGCGAGAGGCTCGAGAAGCTGTTCGATCTGGCCCTCAAGAGCAACGAACTCGCTGACCGCGCGGGCAGTGACGTGATGGCGGCACTGCGAGTGCTCACGGCGCGTTCGGATCTGTCGACGGCCGCGCCCGGAGTGCCCGGCGACAAGCCTGCAGCGGCTCCGGCACCACCCGAGAGCGCCGCCGCCGAACCGATGGCGCGACGCAAGGCCAAAGAGGAGGTCGCCAACGAGGCCGAAGGGAAGACCGGTGCCGACGACTTCTTCCTCGGCGAGACGCGCCAGAAGGACCTCCGCTCCGAACAACAGCAGCGCGGTCTGGTGCGCCAACTCTTCCGCGCCGTCGAGCCGACCAAGCTGCTCGTCGAGCACAACTACTGGCAGCGGCGCATCGAGAACACGACGCCCGACGTGGTCGCGCCCAACCACTTCTGGGTCGACTACGCGACGGCCCCGGCCGGGCAACCGTTCGTGTCGTCAGCGATCGTCGAGGCCAGTGGCAGCTTCCTCGAGATGATGTTCGCGCTGTCGGTGCTCGACCTGCCGTTCGAAGCGGGCAAGCACGAGATCACGGCCGATGGCGACAAGCGCACGCTGCGCGCGGCGACGCCGCTGTTGCTCGTGCGCAAGGAAGTCACCAAGACCGAGAAGGCCACTGACCTGCCGCCGCTGCTGCTCGGCGAGAACTTCTTCCGCCTCGACGACCGCTACCGCTTCGAGAACGGCGAGCGGCGCGATGCGTTCGTCGGTGCCGGTGATGGGGATGAGTTCTTGGTTGGCGTGGCTTACGGCTGCCAGGTCGTGATCACGAACCCGACGTCGAGCAAGCGCACAACCGAGGTGCTGCTGCAGGTGCCCGCGGGTGCCATTCCCGTGCAGAAGGGCTTCTGGACCAAGGGCAGGGCGGTCGAGCTCGAGCCGTACGGCACGCAGACCATCGAGTACGCGTTCTACTTCCCGGCCGTTGGTTCATTCGCGCACTACCCAGCACACGCTGCCGAGAAGGGCAAGCTCGCCGCCAACGCCGAGGCGCGCACGCTCAAGGTCGTCACCGAACTCAGCAAGGTCGACACGACGTCGTGGGAGCACGTCTCGCAACAGGGCACCCCGGCCGAGGTCATCGGCTACCTCGACGCGAGCAACATCCAACGGCTCGACCTGTCGCGTGTGGCGTGGCGCATGAAGGACCGCGAGTTCTTCAGCACCTTGCTGACGAAGCTGCGCACCCGCCACGTCTACGACGACACGCTGTGGTCGTACGGCATCCTGCACCGCGATGCGGCCGCCACGCGCGAGTACCTGCAGCACGCCGACAGCTTCCTGCAAGCCTGTGGCGCCTGGCTCGAGTCGACGCTCGTGTCGATCGATCCCGTCGAGCGGCGGCAGTTCCAGCTCGTGGAACTCGATCCACTGGTCCACGCGAGAGCCCACCGCATGGGCAGCCAGCACGTGATCGGCAACGCCGACCTGGTCCGCCAGTACGGCTCGCTCATGAACCTGCTCGGTTACCGCCCACAGCTCGACAGCGAGGACTGGATGACGGTGACCTACTACCTGCTGCTGCAGGACCGCGTCGAAGATGCGCTCGCGAGCTTCGCGCGCATCGACGCGGCGAAGGTGGCCGCCAAGGTGCAGTACGACTACCTGCAGGCGTACTTGTGCTTCTTCACGGGCGACGTGCAGAAGGCGCGCAGCACGGCTGCGCGCTACGCGACGTATGCGGTGCCCCACTGGCAGAAGCGCTTCTCGGACGTGATCGCGCAGCTCGACGAAGCCGAAGGCAGGCGCCCAGCGACCGGTGACGAAGTCACGCCCGATTCGCTCGCCGCGACCGCACCTGCGATCGAACTCGCCGGCGAAGGCAGCACCGTGCAGCTCGCCTACCGCAACCTCGAACAGTGTGAGGTGCGCTACTACGAGCTCGACGTCGAGTTCGCGTTCTCGGCGCAACCGTTCGCCGACCCCAACGGCACGTCGGCCGCGTTCGTGCAGCCGAACCTGCGCGAGGTCAAACAACTCGAGAAGGCGCAGACACAACTCACGTTCGCGCTGCCAGCCCAGTTCCAGCAGAGGAACGTGCTCGTCGAGGTGCGCGCCGCGGGCCTCGTGCGTTCGCGCCAGTTCTTCGCCAATGCGCTGCACGTGCGCTTCCTCGAGTCCTACGGCCAAGTCGCCGTCAGCGAACCCACGGGCGACAAGCCCTTGCCGAAGACCTACGTCAAGGTGTTCGCCAAGCTGCCCGGTGGCCAGGTGCGCTTCCACAAGGACGGCTACACCGACCTGCGCGGCCGCTTCGACTATGCGTCGCTGTCCAACGACCCCAATGCCGGGGCCGAGCGCTACGCGGTGCTCGTGCTCAGCGAGCAGCGTGGTGCGGTCATCCGCGAGACGAATCCGCCGACGAAGTGAGCGACCATTCGAACTCGAGCAGTCGTCGCCATGGGCGACCGAGTGACGGTCGTGCACATGCAGGCTCCGGGATTCGAGTCCGACGTCACCGTGAGCGCCGACCAGCCGCCCGGCTGGCGCTCATCTCGCAGGGCCAACGCAAGAACGATCGGAACGACGGCAAGACTCTCGCGGAGCTAGCCCGTGTGGCTCAGAATCTCGTTGGGGCCGTTGGCTTGAAGGGCATCTGCGCGTAGCACGGCGCCCATGTTGCGCCCCACGCTCGCGTCGCTCTCTCTGGCATTGGCCCATACAGCACTACTAACCCTGCCGACGCTGGCCCAGGACCCAACGTTCCGGCCCGGCAATCCCGGTGGCCCGGGTAGTCCCGGCGGCCCGGGAATGGGCCCCATGAACCAGACCTTCGAGGTGCTGGAGCGCTTCGACGCCGACAAGAGCAAGCGGCTCGATGCCGACGAGCGCAAGGCGGCGCGCGCCTGGATGAAGGAGAACCGGCCGCAACGAGGCCGCCGTGGACCTGGCGGTCCCGGTGGCCCACCCGGTGAAGGAGCCGAAAGCACCCCGGACGCCGCAAAGAAGGGCGCCACCGTCGCCCCAGCCGACGTGAAGAGCTACCCCGATCGCCCCCTCTTCGACGCCGACATCGTGCGCACGTTCTTCTTCGAGTTCCCTCAGGCCGACTGGTTCGACGAACTCACCGACTTCTATCGCACCGACGTCGAGCTGCCGGCCACGGTCACCGTCGACGGCGTCACCTACCCCGAGGTCGGCACGGCCTTTCGCGGCAACACTTCGTTCATGATGGCGCGCGGCCGCAAGAAGTCGCTCGACCTCACATTCGACTTCGTCAACAAACAGCAGCACCTGTACAGCGTGCGCCACCTCGACCTGCTCAACTGCAACGAAGACCCCTCGTTCTTGCGCGAGGCGCTGCACGGCAATGTCGCCAATCAGTTCTTCCCGGCGCAGCGTGTCTGCCTCGTGCGCGTCGTCATCAACAATGAGGACTATGGCCTCTATGCGGGGGTGCAGCAGTTCGACAAGGAGTTCTTGCAGGACCACTTCGGCACCACGCAGGGCAGCCGCTTCAAGATTCCGCCGGACT
>JBDSBS010000729.1:0-4336 GCA_039921435.1 Planctomycetota bacterium
CGGCGTCAACGTGACGTTCGACGCCGAGCGGCTCGGCTTGAACCAGATCTGGTGGGGCGGGTTCGTCGATGCGTCGCCGGTGTGGACTGGGCAAGGCAGCGGTGCTGCGCGGGTGCTTGGCAAACAACGCGTCGAGCTGCCGAACGGTCCCGCGTTCGTCGTGTTGCCCGATGCGGAAGTGCCGTGGCCCACCGAGACGCGTCGTGAGCTGGGCCAGCGTTGGCTCGGCTACGACCTCGATGCGCAGCAGCGGCCGTCGTTCCGCTACGTGGTTGCCGACATCGAGGTGACCGATACACCGAGCGAACTGCCGGTCGCCGACGCGGCCGCGAGGCCGACTCTGCGCCGCACGCTGCGCTTCACGAGCCAGGTCGACCGCACGCTCACGTTTCGCGCGGTGATGGCGGCGTCGATTGCCGACCAGGGCGACGGCGCGGTCGATGTCGGACCGCTGCGTCTGCGTGTGCCGCAGGGTTCGTGGCGCATCCGTCAGGCCGGTGAACAGCATGAGCTGCTCGTGACGATTCCGATCCAGCACGGTCACGCCGAACTCGTGCTCGACTACAGCTGGCGCGAGGGGGGGAAGTGAGCTGCCGCTTCGCTGTGCTCCTGTCGTTTTTGGCGACTGCGACTGCGGCCGCGAGCCCAGGCCAGGAACTCGGCGACACGTGGGGCACTGGCCGCGCCGAGGCCGAGTACTACCGCATCATCGAACTGCCGCTGCCGCCCGAGCTGGCGCTCGAAGCGGGCAGCTTCTGCACGTTGTGGAATGGGTCGAACGGGCCGAACGGGCCGAACGGGCCCAATGGGTCGAACGGGACCAATGGGTCGAACGGGCGCAATGGGTCGGATGGACCCGACAGCCGCCTCGCGGTCGGCACGCGCCGCGGCGAGATCCTGCTCGTGACGGGTGCCTTCGACAAACTCCCGGCCCTGAGCGTGCAAAACTTCGCGAGCGGCCTCGACGAAGTGCTGGGCCTCGGCTACCGCGACGGCGCGTTCTACGCGACGCAGCAGACCGAGCTGACACGCATCACCGACCGCGACGGCGACGGCCGCGCCGATCGCTTCGAGAACCTCAGCGACGTCTGGGGTTTCGCCAACTACCACGAGTTTGCGTGGGGCTCGCCCGTGCAGCCCGACGGCAGTGTCACGGTCGTACTCGGTTTGTCCGAGTCGTACTACTACAAGGCGCCGTTTCGCGGCTGGGCCTTCCAGATCACGGCCGACGGCCGTTCGTTCCCGATCGCGAGTGGCATCCGCAGCGCCGGCGGGGTCGCGCCCAACGAGAGCGGCGTGATGTTCTACGTCGAAAGTCAGGGGCCGTGGAACGGCTCGTGCTCGCTCAAGCACCTGAAGCCCGGCGGTTTCATGGGCCATCCGATCTGCTTCCCGGCCTACGACCTGCCGTTGGTGGCAGGCATGGGCAAGAAGCCACTCGAACCGCACAACCAATCGCGGCTCACGACCGAGTGCGAACGCATCCCCGAGCTCGTGCCGTACGCGGTCGTGTTTCCGTACCGCAAGATGGGACAGTCGATCACGACGTTCCGTGTCGATACCACCAAGGGGAAGTTCGGTCCGTTCCAAGGCCAACTGTTCCTCGGCGACTACAGCCTCAGCGTCGTCATGCGCGCGACGACCGAACTGGTCGACGGCGTCTGGCAGGGTGCGTGTTACCCGTTCCGCGAAGGCCTCGGCAATGGCATCCTTGCGGTCGAGTTCTCGCCGAACGGCTACCTGATCACGGGCGGCACCAACCGCGGTTGGCCCGTGCGCGGCAACCGGCACTTCGGGCTCGAACGCCTCGAGTGGACGGGTCGCACACCGTTCGAGATCGAACGCATACAGGTGCAGCGCGATGGCTTTCTGGTCACGTTCACGTTGCCCGTCGATCGCGCCGTGGCGGCGACACCGAGCAGCTACCAAGTGCTGAGCTACACGCACATCTACCAGGAGTACTACGGCAGCCCCGAGGTCGACCAGACGACGCCGCGGGTCACCAAGGCCGAACCGTCGGGCGATGGACGCAGCGTGCGGCTCGTGGTCGATGGCATGGTGCCAGGCCACGTGCACGAGTTCGATCTCGCTGGTGTGCATTCGCAGGCCGGCGAAGTGTTGCTGCACACGAAGGCCTACTACACCCTCAACCGGATTCCGAAGTGACCCTACGCGCGCTCGTGCTGCTGTTCCTCTCGCTGGCCGGTTGTGCAACGCACCAGCATCCGGTGCCCGACAGTCCACACTGGCTCACCTATGCCGGAGGCGCAGGTCTGGGCCACGGCAAGCACATCGTGCTGGTCGCCGCCGAGCAGGAGTACCGCAGCGAGCAGGCGCTGCCGATGCTCGCGCGGTTGCTGTCGACACGGCACGGCTTCGACTGCACGGTGTTGTTCGCGCAAAGGAACGGCCTCGTCGATCCGACCCAGTCGACCGACGAAGGCACGGTGCACGACATTCCGGGCCTCGAGTACCTGGCGTCGGCGGACCTCGTGATCCTGTCCAGCCGGTTCATGCGACTGCCCGACGACCAGCTGCGCTGCGTCATCGGCTATCTCGAGTCGGGCAAGCCACTGATCGGCATCCGCACGGCCAACCACGGCTTCAGCGGCCCGTTCCCGTACAAGATCGACGGCAAGCAGGTGCGCTTCGGCGACGACGTGCTCGGTGGCACGTTCCGCGGCCACCACGGCAACTGGCACCAGGACTCGACGCGCGGTGTGCTCGTCGCGGCGCAGCGCGACCACGCGATCCTGCGCGGTGTCGACGACATCTGGGGGCCGTCCGACGTCTATCGCACGTATGCCGAGGGCGGCAGTCTGCCGGCGAGTTGCACGGCGCTCGTCTTTGGGCAGCCGTTGTCGGGTCGCAACCACGACGATGCGCCCAATCCCGACAAGATCGCGCTGCCGATCGCGTGGACGAAGACGTGGACGGGGTCGCTCGGCAAGACCGCGCGGGTCTTCCACGTGACGATGGGCAGCGCGCGCGACTACCAGAGCGCGGGCCTGCGTCGCTTGACAGTCAACGCGGTCTATTGGTGTCTTTTGCTCGAAGACCGAATCTCGGCCGCGAACAGCGTCGACCTGGTCGGTCCGTACGAGCCACTCGCGAGTGGCTTCGACTACGCAGAGTTGGGCGTCGTGCCGAAGCCGCCGTCGGCCTACCGGTAGCATGCGACCCTACGGCAGCTCCGTGCCCTGACGGAGCCGTTCCAGATACTCGCATAGGCAAAGGTCTGGTCGCGCTTCCTGCCTGTGGTCTCGACGAGGATGCTTGCGTCGGTAAGGGTCGCGACGGCCTTGGTCGCGGTGGGCGCGTCGTCGACAAGTGAAGCACCACGCCAGCGATTGTCAGGATCGGATGGCCCGGCAGAAGCTCGAAACAGTCGAGCCGCGGCGAGAGTGCTTCCTTCGCCGCCAAGACCTTCTGCCGATTGGCTGAACCAAAGCGAACAAGTCGCTCAGGTAGCAGAGCGGTTGCGCGAGCAGTCGATGATGCTCGAGCAGCAGCGTGATCAAGAGACGCCCGATACGGCCGTTGCCGTCCAGGTGCAGGTGGATCGTCTCGAATTGCTCGTGCAGCAACCCGATGCGGATCAGGGCGGGGAGGTCGCCCGTTCGCCGCGTGGCGCGCGGCTCCGCTCGGCGACAACTATCCCTCGATCCACGTCCCGACGAACCGGTGCGCGACGTAGTTCGTGAACTGCGTCGGCGACAGAAGGTTCAGCTCCCAGCCGTGCAGCGAGCCGTTGTCGGCCTGGCTGTTCTTGGCGAAGTGCTGCAGGTCGCTGATCGTCGTGCGGTCGCTCGAGTCGTAGAGGGCGTCGACAGCCCAGATCGTGGCGCCCGAATGCACGGAGATGAGCTGCGTGCGCAGGCCGAGATGCGGCGGCGTGTAGGCGCGCCAAGCGGTGACCGAACCCACGAACAGTCCATCGAGCGCGTAGCGGTCGCAAAGGCGCGCCATCGCCTCGGTGGACAGCCGGCCGCGGTGGATCGAGGCGTTGAGCTCGTCGTCTTCGCGAGCCTCGGCGGGCAGCGGCACCACTTCGAAGCGACGCAACTTCTGAAGCTCGGCCACGAACGCGTCGCGCACCTTGCTGCAGTCGACCTGCACGCCCGCTTCCTGCGCGAACGGCAGGACCATGATGCGGCGCACGTTGGCGAGGTCGCCAGACTCGGCGAGATAGAAGTTGATCGCCTTGGGGCTCAGCGGTCGTGCCATGTTGCAGGCAGCGAATGGCGTGGCCAGCAACAGCCAGCCCAGCAAGAGGGAGCACAGGGCGAGGCGGCGCATCAGCGGTTGCCCGGCGGCGCGGCCGCGGCCTCCGTCG
>JBDSBS010000730.1:0-4214 GCA_039921435.1 Planctomycetota bacterium
ACGCGGTCCATGCTCTGCTCGCCCTGCCCGACGGCGACGTGCTGGTTGGCGGCACCTTCGCCCCCACCGCCGCGCAGAGCCGTCTGGCGCGGTGGAATCAGGCCAACGGGTTGCTCGGGCCGGTTGGCTCCGGCGTCGTGGGCCCGGACGTGCTGGCGTTCGCGGCGGCCCCGAACGGCGACGTCTTCATCGGCGGTGACTTCGATTCGCTCGGCGCCACTAGCACAGCGGCGGGAAATCTCGCAATCCTGACGACGAACTGCCCGGCCACGGTCACGCCGATTCCCACTGGGTGCGTCGGCCCCGCCGGTCCTTTGAACCTCGTCGTCGAGACACTGCCGTGGGTCGGTTCGACGTTTCGCTCGCGGGCGACTGGCTTCGCCCCGTCGATCGCCATGTCGGTGCTCGGCTTCTCGTCACTGAACCTGCCGCTCTCGGTCGTGCTGCCGACGGGCCTGCCCAACTGCAGTCTGCTCGCCACACCGGACGAACTGATTCCTGCTCTCCCATTCGCGGGCGTCAGCAGCTACCAGTTCGCCATTCCAGACAGCCCGGTCTTGGTCGGGATGGCTCTGTTCCACCAGTTCGTGCAACTGGAGATCGGCTCGGCGGGGCAGTTGCTCTCGTTGAGCAGTTCCAACGCGCTGGGGCTCGTGCTGGGGTTGTTCTGACATGAAGAAGGACTTCGGCGAGTTGGCGCGCAGGTGACAGCGATGTCACCAAGAACGCCGCGCTCCTTCCACCCGATCGGCCGCCTCGGCAAGCCGGAGGAGATCGCCGACGCGGTGGCATGGCTCAGCTCACCGCAGGCATCGTTCGTCACCGGCCAGACCGTCGCGGTCGACGGCGGCTTCACTGCGCAGTGAGGGCGGGAGCGGGAACAAGCACGCGTCCCAGACCACCCGGAACCCAGCGCGCACCATCCTGCGCCGCACCGGCGCGGGAGGTGGCGCGGACGGGGCAGCGGCTCGCGCCGCCATCCCCGTCGGTCATTCACCGGACGGTGAAGTCGAGCGTGTCGCTCAGCGAGATCGCACCGAGGCACGTGCCCGAGCCGAACTCGAAGCCCTGCATCGCGAACGTCAGGCCGACCAGCGTCAGCTCGTTGGGAACATGGATCGTCAGCGGATCCAGCAGCACCAGGTCGCCCTGCACGCCGAGGGTGCAGCCCGGGCACGGACCGATCGGCAGGCTGGTGGGCGTGCCGAACACGTAGCCGCGGATGCCGCCGGCGATGGCCTGTGCCGCGTAGACGAACCCGCCGAGGTATGGCGCGCCGAGCACCGTGAAGTTGGCCGCCGAGCCGCAGCTCGTGGCGCGGGTCGAGAACGTGGTGCCCGCCTGCACACCGTCGTAGCTGCGGGCGTAGATGTCGCGGCTGCCCGTCGCCCGCCGGGTCCAGGTCACGCCGTAACGACCGGCACCGCTGCCGTCGGCATGGGTGCTGGTGACTTCACAGAGGCTCTCGAGATCGCTCGTGTAGGCCGGCGTCGCCTGATCCTGGATCACGAGACCGAGGGCCGGGGAGAAGGCGCACGTCGCGACCCGGACGTCGAAGTCCTGGCCGGTGCCGCCGTAGACCTCGTGCCAGCCGACCACGAAGCGGGCACCGTCGCTGTCGACCGATGGTTCCACGTGCGGCCAGTTCGGCGTCAGCTGGTTGGCGATGTCGTAGCGGCCCTGCGAAGCGCCGGTCTGATCGATCACGCGCCCGGTGATCGTCGAGTTGCCGGGCAACTGGTCGTCGAACGCGCAGAGGTAGTAGCGCGAGCCGTTCACCAGGTCGGTCGGCGTGCTGATCGAGGGGTGCAGCTGCAGAGCGATCGGCCCATCGATCGCGAACGTCGGCGTGGTGACGGTGCCGTCCCAGCGCACCAGCGCGCCGTAGATGTCCTCGTCGGCGGGACTGTACGTGCGCTGCCAGACCACACCCCAGCACTGCGTCGCATAGGGCGGCGCACCGTTCGACTTCGAGATCGACGGCTGGCTGTCGAAGGCCGTGCTGTTGTCGAGCAACGTCGGCGATGCCGAGACCAGGCTGCCGGACGACGTGATCTGCTTCATGTGCACGTCGTGGTCGGTGGTCGAGGCGATGCGCTCCCACACGACGGTGAAGTAGGTCGGGCCGAAGTAGTCTGGGTCGCCGCCGACGTCGGGGTTGATCTTGTCACCGCCCGCGTGGCCGGCGAATCCGGCGCGTTCGATCGTGAACGGCGCGCCAGTCAGGCCACTGCCGGAATCGATGGTGCGACCGGCGATCCAGAACGGCGAGGCATTGCCATTGCTCGTCTGCGCCACCACCAGGAAGCGATCGGCGAGGTTGTTGGCGGCGATCTTCGGCAACGTCCAGCTCTCCGCGGTGCTGGTGTCGATCACGACCAACGTTGTCGGCGTCATGTTGCTGTCGAACCGGCGGACGAACACGTCGTAGTCGGTGCCGCTCCAGTAGCGTTGGAACGCGACCTGGTACTCACCGTACGACGGCTCGTAGGCGATGTCGGACGATTCGGCCGGGTGGGTGCCGAGGCCCTGGTAGGCGAGCTGCGCGCTGCTGACCAGTGGATCGATGCAGAGCGGCAACTGCGCGCGGGCCACGAAGGCCGCGGGCACGCGGAAGCACAGCGTGCCCTGCTCGAGCGTGGTCATCAGCGGCAGCCGTTCGCCGCGGGCATCGATCGCGAAGGCCCGGCTGTAGGCCACCGAGCCGAGCGCGTTGGTGAACGACATGCCGTCGCCGGCCGCCTGCGCGACGAGGTCCGTACGCAAGGCCACTTCGATGCGCAGTTCGCCGCGCACGGGCAGGGAGTCGAACCAGAACATCTGCTCCATGCCGCGCGGTAGCAGGTCGTAGGTGGCGCGCAGCCCGCCGTGGTCGAAGGTCACGCGCTGGCCGTCGCGCGTCGGCACCGCGTTGTGCACCGCCAGTTCGGCGGTCGCGACGACGGCCTTCTGCACGGCGAAGTGCAGCGGGTAGTTGCGATCCGCGCCGTCGAAGTACGGCACGTAGGCCGCACCGCTCTGGTCGAACTCGGCCTTATAGGTGTTGCCCAAGGCGTACAGCGCGTTGGCGCGATCGTCGAACAGCACGTTGGCCGGCAGGCTTGTTGCGCCGGCCGGCAGGTCGCTCGCGGGCAGCTTGTTCGCCTGCTTGTTGCCGCTTGCGCCGAGCGCCGAACGGGCCGGCTGGGTGTGGACCGGAGCCTTGGTGACGCGTGCCGCCTGGGGCTTGCTGTCGCTCCTCAGCTGCGGCGGAGCCGGGGTCTTGGGCGATGGGGCCTGGGTCGAGGCGCTGGCCGCGACCGCGGCGAGCGTCGAGGACAGGATGAGGGGGAAGATGCGGTTCATGGTTCCTGGGTGGTTGGGGACAGCCTGCTGAGAGCCGATTGGATCCGAACCGAACGTCGCCTGCCAGGATTTCGTCGACCGTCCCGGGCGGTCGGTTCCGTCAGCGCTTCGACGGTTTCGGTGTCCGCGCCGCGGCGCGCAGCGCCTGGGCGGCAATGCGGCAGCGGGCGGCCAGTTAGGGTTCGCCGAGGGCGTCGTGGGCGGCGGCTTTGCAATCCAGCACCGCGGGATCACTGCCGGCCGTCAGGTAGTTCGCGACGCAGATGGCGGTCATGGCTTCGGCCCCTGCCGCCGGCTGCCGGGCCAGCAGCGCCTTGGCGAGCTCGTGATGCGCGGCCGGGTCCTGGGGCCGGGCCGCTGCCCAGCGCCGGCGCTCGGACAGCGCCGCCGCGTCATCCTGATGATCTGCCAGCAGGTCCAGCAGGCGCCGATGCGGGCGCTCCTGCTGTGGCCAGACCAGCTGTACCGGCCGACGCGCGATGTCGATCTGCTCGGTTTCGGTGATCCAACGCCCGAACGGCTGCGGCGGATCTTCGTCGAGATCTGTGCTGCTTCGTTCCCGGAGGATGCCCTGCTGTTCGACACCGCCAGCGTGACCGCCGAGCCGATCCGCACCATCCAGGACTACGGCGGCGTGCGCGTGACGCTGGTCGCGTCCTTGGGCAAGGCCAGGATCCCACTGCAGATCGACATCGGCTTCGGCGACGCGATCACCCCAAAACCGCGCGACGTGACCTTTCCCACCCTGTTGCCCCTCGATGCCCCAAAGGTCCGCGCGTACCCGCTCGAGACCGTCATCGCCGAGAAGTTCGACGCGGTCGTGCGCCTTGGGCGCGCCAACAGCCGCATGAAGGATTTCCACGACCTGT
>JBDSBS010000731.1:0-6470 GCA_039921435.1 Planctomycetota bacterium
GCGAGCTGTTCGGCAAGCTGCTCAGAAGCAGTCGCTTCCTTCTTGGCTGCGTGCTCGGCGTGGTTCTTGTGGTCGCCGGGGTCCTGAGGCCGCGGCGTCGCAACAGCTGCGCTACAGAGCAGCGCGCCTACTGCCACCCAACTCGTCCACGAGAATGCCGCTTCCTTGATCCTGCTCATATCTCTGTTCCTTCGTTTTGGTTCCAATTCCTGACTGCAGCCGCAACCTCGGCCAAATGACACGCAACTGACATCACTTTGTTGTGGGGGGATCGCGCACGCGATCCTGCTCGCGCAAGACCGCTGCCGGAGTGCCCGCTCACTTCTTTTGGTGCGCCACCAACTCGCACTTGTCCCAGGCAACTCCGTCGACGGCACATCCGCCGCACTTGACCATGTGGACTCCGTTCTGGATGTAGACGGACATTTCAGACTTGCAGCAAGGGCACTCGTGGGTGCGAATGACCTCGTTGTGATTCGGACCGGAGGCTGGATGTTCCCTCCGGGCCGCGCTGACCGCGTCAAAACACTCCTGACAGACGCCGACCTTGCCATGCTGCGTCGTCGCGCAGCCCACGAACGGCAGTGCGACTGCGGCCCAAGCGAGACAGCGAACAGAGAGGATCTTGAGTTTCATGGGGTTCCTTACGACTGGGGTTGCGACCGACGCTGCAACGCTCCGTGTGGAACGCGCCAAGTCGGTCAGTGGTTGTTGACTCACGCAACGGCGCCATGAGGTGCCGCTCGCACGCGAGGCCCATGGACATGATTCGCTCATCGAGCAGCCCGCAGCTTGCAAGTCGTGCATTCATCGCAGGTAAGCAGTCGATGCGTAGTTCTGCACCATCCGTCGCGTATGGAAGTACGAGGCATTGATAGCGATGACGTGGCGCATGACCTCTGCCCACGCCCTCGGGTCGCCGTAGAACATCGGTGCGATTGTCGAATCGAGCTTGTCGTACAATTCGGACGCGTCCTCGGCATCAGCGGCAGAATGGGTGTCGCGCGTCCCGATCGCCCATCCGGTAACGCCTTCGATGTGCCCCTCCAGCCACCAACCATCGAGCACGCTCAAATGCGGCACGCCGTTGGCGGCGGCTTTCATGCCGGAGGTTCCCGATGCTTCAAGCGGCTTGCGCGGTGTGTTCAGCCAAACATCGCATCCGGCAACCATGACCCGCGCGAGATCCATGTCATAGTTCGGCAGGTAGACAACGCGAACCTGGTCGCCAAGGGCACGCCCTGCTTCCACGACCGACTGGATCAGACGCTTGCCACCTGCGTCGTGCGGATGGGCCTTGCCGGCGAACACGAACTGCAATCCGCCTGCGCCGTGAGCGATCGCCCGCAACCTGTCAAGGTCGTGGAACACGAGGTCCGTACGCTTGTATTCCGTCGCCCGACGCGCGAAGCCAATCGTCAACAGGGTCGGGTCCAGCTCGACACCGCACGACGACCGCACCTTCTCGACAAGCAGGCGCTTAGCCTCGCCATGGGCATCGAAGATCTCTGGTAGCGGGACACCAAGGATGGAACGGAGCATCGACGGGTCGCTGCGCCATCCGGGCATACTGCGGTCGAACAGCGCGCCAAAGCTCGGGCACACCCATGTGGCCGTGTGGATGCCATTGGTGACCGCCTCGATCCGATAGTCGGGGAACATCCCGCGCGAGACCTCGGCATGCCGCTTGGCGACGCCGTTGACGTAGTGTGACCCGTTCAGGGCCACCTTCGTCATGTCCAGCTCACTGCCCCCGCTGAGCATCCGCAAAATCTCGTCGTTAGCTGTCTCACCCAGCAGCTCCCCCACGAGATCCCAGCTGAACCGGTCGTGCCCCGCTGGCACGGGGGTGTGCGTCGTGAAGACGCAACGCCGCCGAACCTCCTCGAAATCCCAGGACCCGTGCGTGCGCTCACGGCCCTCGCGCAAGAGCTCCGCGACAAGTAGAGCGGAATGACCCTCGTTGAGTTGGAATCGGTGGATGGAGTCGTAGCCAAGTTCCCGCAGCATCCTCAGCCCGGCGATGCCGAGCACTGCCTCTTGCGCGAGCCGATAGCGCTCGTCCCCGCCGTACAGCACGTCGGTGACCCGGCAGTCGGATTCTGCATTCTCCGGCAGATCGCTGTCCAAGAGGAGAACGGGGACCACCCCGCCCGTCTCTCCGCGCACGAGGTACTTCCACGCGGCGATCTTGACGGTGTTGCCACCGAGGCGCATCTCCACGACCGCGGCAAGGCGCTCGGCGTGCGTCGACGGATCCCAG
This sequence comes from Planctomycetota bacterium, assembly GCA_039921435.1. Taxonomy (GTDB): domain Bacteria; phylum Planctomycetota; class UBA1135; order UBA1135; family UBA2386; genus DASVAL01. The sequence continues at coordinate 2,264 of JBDSBS010000731.1, forward strand.
GGTGCTGGGTCTTCGCTCTGCCAGCCACCCTCGTCGATACGCTGTTGTAGATACCCTCGACGCTGCACGAGCGTGACGCCGACCATCGGCAACGACAAGTCGGCGGCGGCGCGTAGGGTATCACCAGCCAAGACGCCGAGACCCCCACTGTAGGTCGGAATGGTGGCCTCCAGCGCGATCTCCATCGAGAAGTACGCGATCGCGTGACGCGGCGCGGTGCCTCCTCCCGCCGATGCCTGGCTGTCGTCCAGGTAGCGGCTGGGGTCCTCGCTGAGTTGCTGCCGACACAGATCCGAACAGACCCAATGGGTCGTCCCGCCGATCGGGCACGGAATCCCAACGTCTTCCCGGACGGGCATGTGGCAGACCGGGTCCTGATGCACGGTACCGATCATGGCTCAGTCATCCGCGGGCGCTGCTCGCCTGACCCGACTGTTGACTGGTCGCTTTGACCTTCGGCGCTGCCTGTGCTCGCTCGTGCGCAACGTCGACCACTCGGTTCATGGTTCCCATGTCGTTGGGCACGCATCCTGGGCACTTCGCATGCGGGCCGTCACAGCCAGGCTCGCAACACCATGCGCCGTCCACGACAAACTTGAACTCGTGCCTGCCTGGCTCCAGCTCGAGTGCAAGGGCCCAGCTACCGTTTGCCGCTCGTTTCATCGGCAAGGCAGTCGCCTCCCAGGCGTTGAAAGAACCTGCCAGACAGACCTTCTTGGCCTGTGGCGCGCGGATCTCGAAAGTGTGCAAGCTCATGTTACGTTGTCCTAAGTGAGAAGGTCATTGTTGGGGAAAGTCGACGGCGGATGGAGAGGTCCGTGCATTCACGGTTGCCATCTGTGCCGGTGGGCCATTCAGGAACCGCGCTGATACCGCAGCCGCAAGGCTGCCTGATTGCACGGCGCCAGGGCTGCGAAGCTGGGACGCGCACTGTGCGACCCGCGTTGGTGTACCGAGGTCTGTCCACCCACAAGTCGGAGCGATGCAGAGACCCAAACTCGCCTCCGCGCCGGCGAGCACATCCCGGCAAAAGTCGGCATCGCGGAGGCCCTCGTAGAGCCGGTCCCCGTTCGCCGGGTGCCGGTCGACCTCCGCCTCTCGAAACGTCGCGAGCAGATTCGGCAAACGCTGAGCATAGAGCTGCAAAATGGCGCGCGCGGAGCCGACCACCAGGAAGCTGTTCCAGACTGCACCGGCTTGCAGTAGATCGAGGGCAACCTGTCGGTCCGGCTTCTCCACGAACCGCCGGACCTCATGCACGGTGTCAGCGGCCTCGCCCGGCAGGATCCACCCGTAGTCGCCCTCGGGACTGTCGGGTCGGATGCCGACCAGCAAGACGCGCCTCGGCGTCTTGCTCGCAGATCGCTGAGCCGCGCGAAGGGACTCCATCAGGATCGGTTCATCGGCGATGAAATGGTCTGACGGCATCAGAGTCACCTGGGCTCCGGCATCGCGCGCCAGGATCGCCAACAGCGGCAACAAGATGCCCGCGGCTGTACCACGGTTCTGCGGCTGCACGATGACGTTGTCTGGGGACCGATCGCGCAGATCCCGATGCCAGAACTGCTCGTGCTGGCGCGCCACCACGGTCACGACGCGGCGCCGACTGGCCAGTTTCTGGGCCCGGGCCATCGTGTCCAGGAGCAGTGACTGGCCGCCAAGGAATGAGCAATACTGCTTCGGCACAGATCGACCGCCCAGGCCTGAAGTCAACGACTTCAGACGTGCACCACTTCCCCCCGCGAGCACGACCACCCAACGGCAATCGGGACGGCCTGATTGCGGACCGAACGCCCCGCCTTCGGGGCCGGGTGCGGACCATGTTGATCTGAATCGCGACATCGTTGCTCTCCGTGGCCTGGACGTTTTGGGGATCTGCACCGCGCGGACGTGTTGCCCCACTGGGGCATATGGGTTCACCGAAAGGCACACACGTCGTGGCATTCGTCGTGCATCTCCTCAGTAACCCCAACCGCCGACGATCTTCGCCTGGATGATCAACTCGTGCAGACGATGCAAATGCTGGTTCTCAGGATCGAGTTCGCAGGCCTTGTTGCACCATTCGTCGGCATCAGGCAGGGCACGACGCTGCAAGTAGATGGAGCCGAGGGATAGGTAGGCGACCGTCAGGCGATGACGCAGCTCGGCCTGTGTCGCGGAGAGGCGGTCGGCAGTCGTCGCTGCGGCGGTGGAGGCCTCAACAGCCTTGCCTTCCTGGGGCGCGACGAGATCGCCGATCCGCTCCCACGCTTTCTCCAGGCGCGGAATGGCACGTTGGAGAGCACGCTGGTCTCGCATCGTGCCGTGGGCCGGCGTCTTCATGTCCTTCTCGGTCCGTTCGAGTTCATGGCGTGCGGCAGCGACCGCAGCTTCGACCTCTTTCGTAGTCGCCTCGCGCGGCGCCGGACCAATGCGGGCGGCGATCTTCTCCTTCAGCTCCTGCGCCGCTTTGGCCGCGGCGCTGTCCTTGTAGTCTCGCAGCACGACGTGGACGCCGAGCCGTGCCGAGCCGATGCGCTCGTCGGCAAAGTCGCTCTCAGCCTGTCGCAGAATCTCGGCAGCGATTTCCGCACGCAACGACGGGATCATCTTGTCCACGGTCGATGCGAGCGCAGTGTCGCGTCGAGCCGCTTCCCGCGCTTCAGCGATCGCGTAGGCGAACAGGCCAAGCTCTCGGCAAGCACCCGAGAGCTCGAGATGTGCCTTCGCGTCGGACGGGTCGATACGGGCAGCCAGCACCGAGTAGACGGAACGGGGCTCGATGTCGGCCCGCGGGATGCTCCGAGTACCCACTGCTGGGAACGTGACATCGATCGTCAGATTGTGTTCGTCGACCTCTGTGACGCGACCGATGACGACTTCGCCGGAACGCAGCTCGAGAGCCTGCGCCGATACCGGGAATGCGGCTGCCGCGAACAGGAAAAGCACGGAAGCAAGACGGGCACTCATTCTGGAACTCCTTGATCGATGCGGCATGGATATGGATGTCGACTAGGCCACCAAGGCACGAGCCGTGTGACCAACCCACCTCAGATACTCGTCCGCTAGAAGCTGCCGCTGGTTGTCTGGCATCTGGCACGAACGCCGGACCCATCCAACGTAGAAATCGCGCATGAGAGGGTCATGAGAGGGAAGTGAACTCGTCGCTCATGGTTGATGGGGGCTCCGTGAGCTCGCAAATCTTCACTCAGGGGCACAAGGGACACGGGCAACTCCCGTTCCATCCGAAATCGGGCCCATCGAGCTGGCGAGGCGCCGAGCTTGCTGCGCATGATCACAGCGCATCCAGGATGACCGCCTTGCGTTGCTTCAGCCCGGAACTCAGCCCTCTGCTCACCACGCCGGATCTTTCTACGAAACCCTACAGACCAAAGGTGGCTCTTGGGCCCCTCCATCGCCGCCGCTCGAATCGGCAGTGCTGGTCTCAGCAATCTCGCCGTTTCTGTCTTCACTCTCCTCGCGCCTTGGTCGGCAGCTTCTTGCCACGCCAGTATCTGACCACCTAGTCACCAGTCTCTGATGGAGCCGAACCCAATCAAGCAGCGCGCGAGCGCCTCTTCACCGACAAGTGTGCTTCTGTGCTTCAGCCGCTCCTCCACCTCGAACTGGCCACCTCCGGCGCCGCGTCCTCAAATGGCGCGGCACACGACGGATCCTAATTGCGACCGTCTACCTATGCGGTGGCATCCAATTGCCGCACACGTCTGCACAGCTGCCTTAGGAGAACCCGGAGTGTCTCCCCGCTGGCTCTGGTTTCGTTCCAAGTCGGCGACACCGCCGTGCCGAGAATATCAGCGCCCAACTCGAACTCCAGCGCCAGCGCGAGGTAGCGAGCCAGGGTAAGACGGATGTCTGTGAAATCTGCGGATCGCCGTGCCGCCAGCGTGCGGACGAGCTGCATAACCGCCGCTATCACGCCAATCGCCACCAGCACGACACCGACCGTCTCGATCCCCAGCTTCAGCCATTGCACCATCACGATGATGAAGTCTTCGACCGAGTTTGCGGGGGGGTGCATGGTGAACGAATCTCACGCGATCAACCGGTTGTAGAGCCAAGCCGTCGCAGCCGCCACGAAGGCCATCCCTAGGCCCCAGCCAAGCAGACTGACAATGAAGCTCCCCCAAGTGATCTCTCGGTAGAGGCCGCTCACGTCGACATGCAGGAAGACCGTGGTGACGTAGACCAAGGTGGACTCCGGCACGAG
>JBDSBS010000732.1:0-10073 GCA_039921435.1 Planctomycetota bacterium
GCTTCTCGGCCTGGTAGGCATCGGCGATCGCGTGCAAGCCCGCGACCGCGCGCGCGACGAGCTTCTGCTCGCGTGCCACGGCGTCCTGAGCGCGCGCGGACGACAGGCTGGAGAGCGCGGCGACGACGATCAGAGCGCGAAGCATCGACCGCACTCTATCTCTCTCGGCGCTCTCGATGCTGAGTCATCTCGCGGTCAGTTGGCCATGAACGTCACGTCGTGGGTGCCGCCTTCCCACTTCCACACGACGCGGATGTCGACGCCCTTCTTGAGCGGCTCGGCGGGATAGAAGACCCAAAGACCCGGTGAGGACGTGCGGCGGATCGTGCCCTTGGTCTCGACGAGCCAGCCCTCGACGGGTGCACCTTGTGAGGTGACCTCGCAGGTGAGGTTCTTGGCCGTCGACCAATAGAAGTGTGCTGTCAGCGGGAAGCCTATTTCCTTCTGCTTGCTGCGCTGGTGCTGCGCCAACAGACTGCGTACTTCGGGCCCGAGCAGCTCGACCTCGACGGTGGAGGGCACCGTGTCCTTCATGCGGCCACCCTTCTGGTTGGCGACCGGGTAGAACGCCGACGTCAGCTGGCTCTTCGCTTCGCGGCCACGATTGGCATCGAGCGCCATGATGCCGCCCTCGGCATAAATACCGACCGTGTCGATGTTGGCGTTGAGCAGCGCATCGCGATAGCCGGGCAAGAACATCCAGGCGTCGGCCCCCTTCTTGGCGTCCTTGTTGGTCCACACGAGTGCGGTCTGCGCGAACGTGCGACCCGAGTTGGAGAAGCCGGTTTTGCCCGCAATCTCGGTGTGTTCCTTGTCGACCCCACGCTGATCCTTGTTGGCGCGCAGGTAGTCGACGTGTTCCTTGCAGTCGACCGACAGCTGCGCGGACCAACCGACCGGCTTGCGCTCGTGCAATTCCCTCACGCGATTGAACTGCTCGAGCCACATCGGCGCCTCCTTGCTGGTCGCTTCGAGCGGCGTGCTCTTCTCGAGGATCGCACGCTTGATCGCGCCGTCCTCCGTCCAGAAGCGACGCCAGCGATCCTCGACGTGCTGCAGCGGCTGCGCGGCGTATTCCTGGAACAGACCCAGAACCTCGTTCTCGGTGCGCGCCTTGGCAGCCGTGCGGTCGAGGTGCCGCAGCAGCAGCGGGTCGCGCCGCAGCAAGTAGTCGCAGAACGACCACGCCTTGATGCGGCCGTCAGTCGGAAACTGCGCCGCCTTGAGCAACGGCAACCTCGCCGCCGAAGTGCCGCCCTTCGACCACGCAGCCTCGACCGCGAGTTCGCGCCAGGTGTCCATGTCGGGCAACAGCAGCTTCGGCGACTCGCGGTTGCCGGACACGGTGCCTTCGGTCTTCTGTTGTCCGACCGAGAAGACGAGGTTGCGGCCGAAGAACATGCCGACGACCGCGTGGCCGATGCCTTCGTTCATGGCATCCGTGCCTAGCCCTGAGTAGTCCTGCGCAACGTGGCGCACCGTGAGGTCGTAGACGGTGTCCGCGTCCTCCATACCCGCCGTGTGCAGGTCGCCGATTTTGGTCGCGCTCGTATTCGTCGTCACGAACTCGACCTTGTCGCGGCCGATGCTGTCGGCGTTCTGCTTGACGAGCTCGACCCAGGTCGCCTTCTGCTTGAAGAACACCAAGTTCTTGGTCGGCATGCCGCTTGGCGGAAAACCCTCGTAGCCTGCGAACGCCTCCTTGCAGAAGGCCAAGGCGCGTTCCGCCCACGCCGCGGCTTGCTGCAACACTTCGGGTTCCCAATCGCCGTAGACGACGAAGTTCTCAGTCTTCACCGAGATGTAGGGCATGCCACCCTTGTCGAGCAGCTTGTGCTTCTCGGCGCCGACCGTACTGGAAACCTGCTGCTCGGTGAGGCGCGTGATGGCGCGGTCCATGAGCCGCGAGCGCCGCAGCACCTCGAGGTCGATCGGATCGCCCGTGACCCCTTCGAACTGCTTCATGCCACTCTGCGCCACGACCTTGCTGTCCTTGGGCAGAAACCGCAGGGCCCGCTGGGTGTGGTAGGCCGAACGTTCGGTCTTGCTAGCCTCGCCGAGTTGCACCGCCAGCGCGCGATGGCCGTCGCCGAGCTTCTTCGCCAGCGAGTCCCAGCGTTGCGTCAGCATGCGGGCGACGCTGGCGTTGGGATCGTCCTGTTCGGAGAACTGGAACTTCGGATCGATCTGCCACACGGAGCCGTTGCGGTAGAAGCCGAGTGCCTTGCGTGAAGCTTCGTCGTCGGGCAGGTATTCGCCGATCACTTCGAGCCAGGTCTGCCGCGCGCGCATCGGGAAGCCGTTCTTGAAGCTCAGCGTCGCGTAGGCCGCGAGCTCCTTCCCGGCCCGCTCGAGCCAATCGGCTTCTTCGGCCTCGGGGGCCGCTGGCGCGGATGGCACGGGTGGCGCCTTCTCCTGGGCACGGGCGACCGCGATGATCGACAGGCATGCTGCTGCTACGAACGAAACCGACGCAAGCGAAGAACGAGAGCCCATCGTGCGCTCGACGATACCCAGAGCGACGCGCCAGCAAAGCCTGGCGAGCGATCGGCGCACTGCTCGCGGCACAACTCGCGGCACAGCTCGGCGCCGCCGCCGTGGCGCGGGCCCAAGAGCCTCGGCCACTGCCAACCGAACCACCCCTCGAACAGTCGGCTGTGAAGCCAACCGAAGAATCGACGCCGCCCGCCGCCCCGACGGCAGCCTTGCGGCCGATCGAACTCGTGCTGCAGAACCTCGCTCCCTTCGCGCGACGCGAAGGAGCGAGCGTCGTCGTGCCGTTCGCCGCGGGTGAGGTCATGGACCTGCCCGCGCGCCACGTGCCGAACACGCCGACTGCATGGCAACCGTTCGGCGCGCGCTGGCCCGATGGCTCCGTGCGACAAGCGCTCTGCCTGTTCGCGACCGAAATCGGGCCGCTGGCCGAGGTGCGCCTGGCCCTTGCCGACGGCGCGGGGCCGCCGCTGCCGACCGGCGCTGTCGCGATGCCCGAAGCGAGGATCGAGTTCGTCGTCGTGCAGGGTCAGACGACCACGCGGGCCGAACCACAGCGTGTCGAAGATCTCGAGAGCAATGCACTGCGCCGCGTCGAACTGCGCCGCACTCGCATCGGCACCACGGGGCTCATCGCCGAGCTGATCGTCACCGCGTGGCGCGACCAACCGCACGCGGCGATCGACGCGGCGGTGTTCTTCTCCGACCCGAGCACGCCTGCGATGTCGTGTTCGGTCGACGAGCTGGCCATCGAATGCCGCGGCATGGCCATCGTCTTTCGCCATCCCGGTTGGCTTGGCATCGAGCAGACGACCACGGACCAGGGCAGCCGCAACGTGATGCTGAAGCAGAACACGTTCGGCGACGGCCAGGGCCTGCGTCGCACGGGGGCCCTGGTGCCGCCGCTGCACAGCGACGGCAGCCTCGCCGACTCCACCAGCGTCGCGGCGTGCATCGCACCGTTGCTCGGGGCCACGCCGTGGCAGCAGAGCGGCGCCTTCGGTGCGTTCGGCTACGTGCCCGAGTTGCCGCCGTGGCTGCGCGGCTCGGCCCTGCGCGCCCACCTCGCACTGCGGCATCGCGTGTTCGTCAGCAACGACCAACCCGGCGGCGACCCGTTCGGCGTCTTTGCGCATGGGCTCGCGCGCATGGCCGGCCAGACCGGCGATCAGAACGACTTCGGTACCGTCAAGATGACGCTGGTGGCGGCGACGGGTCTGCCGAGCTTCCTGCTCGAAGTCGAACTGTCGATGCTGCAAGAAGCCTGTCGCCCTGTGCACTTCTTCGAGATCGACGCCAGCCCCGTCGACCCGGAGAAGCATCCCACGTGGAACGTGTGGGCCGGTCGCACGCACTGGCACGCCGGCCAATCGTCCGATCGACTCGGCAAGGGCGAACCGCAGCCACCGTTCGACAATCACGGCTGGACCGGCAAGGACCGCCAGCACTGGAGCAACAACTACCTCGGCGCGTTTGCCCTGCTCTCGGGTTCGCACTGGGCCCGCCAAGAACTCGCCAACGAAGTGCGCCTCTACCTCGCCGGCCAGACCACGGATCCCAAACTCGCGACCTCGGGCTCCGACGCCCCTCGCGGCGGCGGCCGTACCGAGCTGTCCGCAAGCTGGATGCTGCTCGCCACCGGCGATGCGAAACTGCAGCAGCGCATGAATGAGCGCATGGACCGCGTCTACCATCCTCAGTGGTCTGGCCGCGACCTGGCCGCCGACCGAGTGCGCACGATGTCGGTCTGCACGCCCGACCCGCGCATGCTGCAAGGTTCGTGCGATTACTGGAACCCGTGGCAGGACTCGCTCGCCGCCGTTGGCTTCGGCGCTTCGTACAAGCTGACAGGCAACCCTCTCGCGCGCGAGCTCGCCGAAGAACTGGCGCTCAACGTCGTTCGCTGCGGCTGGCTGCTCAACGACCGCGAATGCTACATCGCCACTGCCATGCGCTGGCAGGACGGCCAACCCCTCTCCGAAGAGCAACGCGCTGCGCGCGACCCCACCGTAGTCGCCTGGTCCTTCGGAACGGCGTACTCGGAATGGTCGATCGGCGCTCTCGAGATCGCGCGCGTGGCCGCGCTCGCTCGCGGCGACCAGGCACTCGCCGAACGCGCCGCCACGATCCAAGCGCGCATGCGCAGTGGCCGCCGACCGCCGCCGCAAGACTCGTCGCAGTTCGGCGGCATCGACCGCATGGCCGAGTGGGACGCCGTGCGCTGGTAGCGACTCAGACACCGGCCGACTCGACCCTGCTTCCCTACGAAGCTTCCCTACGAAGCTTCCCTACGAACGATTCCCTTCTTGCACTCGAGATGGTACGCCCGGGAGGAATTGAACCTCCAACCTCCAGATCCGTAGTCTGGCGCTCTATCCAATTGAGCTACGGGCGCACGGTTTTGGGGGCGGGACGCTAGCGGGCGCTACCCTGTTGCGCAAGCGGTTTTCGGCCACACTGCGGTCGTGCCACGCGGCCTGGAACCACCCGCATCGAGTCGGTACGCTCTTCGCCCCCGAGGTGCGGATCCACCCCCACCCGCCTCCCCCAACAGCCCATGTCCACGTTCGATCTCTCCAAGTACGGCATCAAGGTCTCCAACGTGCTCCGCAACGCGGAACCGTCCATTCTTTACGAGCAGGCCATCAGCCGCGCCGAGGGCGAGATCGTGAGCAGCGGTGCTCTGACCGCGCGCTCGGGCGCCAAGACCGGCCGTTCGCCCAAGGACAAGCGCATCGTCGATGCCGAGCCATCGACCAAGGACATCTGGTGGGGCGATGTCAACATCAAGCTGTCGGACAAGACGTTCTTGGTCAACCGCCAGCGCGCCATCGACTTCCTCAACACGCGCGACCAGCTCTACTGCGTCGACGGCTTTGCCGGCTGGGATGCCAAGCACCAGATCAAGGTGCGCATCATCTGCCTGAACGCCTACCACGCGCTGTTCATGCACAACATGCTGATCCGCCCGACGGCGGCGCAGCTGGCGAAGTTTGGCGAGCCCGACTACGTCATCTTCAACTCGGGTCTGTTCCCGGCGAACTCGCTCACCAACGAGATGAGCAGCAGCACGTCGGTCGACCTATCGTTCGAGCGCGGCGAGTTCGTCATCCTCGGCACGCAGTACGCGGGCGAGATGAAGAAGGGCGTGTTCACGATCATGAACTACCTGATGCCCAAGAAAGGCGTCATGTCGATGCACTGCTCGGCCAACGAAGGCAAGGACGGCGACGTGTCGTTGTTCTTCGGTCTATCGGGCACGGGCAAGACGACGCTGTCGGCCGACCCGCGCCGCGCCCTCATCGGCGACGACGAGCACTGTTGGAGCGACGACGGCGTCTTCAACATCGAAGGCGGCTGCTATGCCAAGTGCATCAACCTGACCAAGGAGAGCGAGCCCGAGATCTACGCAGCCATCCGCTACGGCTCCGTGCTCGAGAACGTCATCTACGACAAGACGACGCGCGTCGTCGACTACACCAACCAGTCGATCACCGAGAACACGCGCTGCAGCTACCCGGTCGAGTACATCCCCAACGCGAAGATCCCCTGCGTCGCCAAGCACCCCAAGAACGTGATCTTCCTGACCTGCGACGCGTTCGGCGTGTTGCCGCCCGTCAGCAAGCTGACGCCCGAACAGGCGATGTTCCACTTCATCTCGGGCTACACGGCGAAGGTCGCCGGCACCGAGATGGGCGTGAAGGACCCCGAAGCGACGTTCTCGGCCTGCTTCGGCGCGGCCTTCATGGTGTGGCACCCGACCAAGTACGCCGAGTTGCTCGCCGCGCAGATCGCCAAGAACGGTTCGCAGGCGTGGCTCGTCAACACGGGCTGGAGCGGCGGTGGCCATGGGGTCGGCAAGCGCATGAGCCTCAAGTACACGCGCGCCATCCTCGATGCGATCCACGACGGTTCGCTCGCGAAGGCCAAGACGGTCGTCGATCCGGTGTTTGGGCTCATCGTGCCGAATGTGTGCGCCAACGTGCCCGACGAGATGCTGATCGCCAAGAACACCTGGGCCGACAAGGCCGCTTACGACCAAAAGGCCAAGCACCTCGCCTCGCTGTTCGTCAAGAACTTCGGCAAGTACGCCGATCGCGCCAGCGAGAAGATCCGCGCTGCGGCGCCGAAGATCTAGGGCTCAGCTCGGGGCGGCGGCGGGCGTAGCATGCGGACATGCGTTCGCTCGTGCCGCCGCTTTCGTTCCTGCTGCTCGCGTCCACCCCGCTGCTGGCCCAATCACCCGGCGCCGTTGTCGACCTGCGAGAGCACATCGGGTTCTTCTCGGCGGACATCGCCGACCTCGAACGGCGCTACGACGTGCCGATGTCGGCCGAGCGGCGCCAGCGGCTGCGGGAGCGCTTCGAGCAAGAACAACGCGAGCTCGCGGCGATGGACTTCGACGCCCTGGGCCGCGACGCGCGCGTCGATTGGCTCCTGCTCGACAACCACGTGCGACGCCAGCTGCAGGGGCTCGATGAGGACGCGCGGCGCGACGACGAGGTGAAGGAGCTGGTGCCGTTCGCGGCGACGATCGCGGGGCTGTGCGAAGCGCGCCGACGCATGGAGGCGGTCGACGCGCAGGCCTGTGCTTCCACGATGGCAACGCTGACGGAGACCATCGAGCGCGTGAGGACAGAGCTGCGCGAAGGAGAGCTCGACCACGTCGACCTGCCGATCGCGGCGCGCGCTGTCGACCGGATGGGTGATTTGCGGCGCGCCCTGCGCAGTTGGTTCGAATACCGCGACGGCTACGACCCGCTGTTCTCGTGGTGGGTACGCGCACCATACCAAGCAGCCGATGCCGCGCTCGGAAACTTGCAGCAAGGACTGCAAGCGCACAACGGCAAGCTCGCGGCGGACAGCTCGCTGGTCGGTGACCCGATCGGCGAGGCGGCCCTGCTGCGCGAACTCGCGTTCGAGTTCATCCCCTACTCCCCCGCCGAACTCATAGCGATCGCCGAGCGCGAGTTCGCGTGGTGCGACGCGGAGATGGACAAGGCCGCGCGCGAGATGGGTTGCGACGATTGGCGCCTAGCGCTCAGCAAGGTCAAGCTGCACCACCGAGCACCCGGCGAGCAGCCGCAGATGATCGTGGACCTCGCGCGCGAGGCGATCACATTTCTCGAGCAGCGCGACCTGATCACGATCCCCGAGCTGGCCAAGGAATGCTGGCGCATGCGCATGATGTCGCCGCAAGCACAGCGCGTGAACCCGTTCTTCCTCGGCGGCGAGACGATCCAGGTTTCGTTCCCCACCGACGCGATGGCGCACGCCGACAAGCTGCAGAGCCTGCGCAGCAACAACGAACACTTCTGTCGCGCCACCGTGCACCACGAGCTGATTCCGGGGCACTGGCTGCAGCAGTATTCGCAGGCGCGCTACCGGCAATATCGCGAGCCGTTCGCGACGCCGTTCTGGATGGAGGGCTGGGCACTCTACTGGGAGATGCGTATGTACGATCTAGGCCTCGCAAGAAGCCCCGAAGACCGCGTCGGCATGCTCTATTGGCGCAAGCACCGCTGCGCGCGCATCGTCTTCTCGCTCAACTTCCACCTCGGCAAGTGGAGCGGGCCACAGTGTTCGGACTACCTGATCGAGCGCGTCGGGCACGAACGCGCGGCGGCGGAAGGTGAGGTCCGCCGCTCCGTCGGCGGCGGCTACGGCCCGCTCTACCAGGCCGCGTACATGCTCGGCGGGATGCAGCTGCGCGCCCTGCACGGCGAACTCGTCGGCAAAGGCCAGCAACCCGAAAAAGCGTTCCACGACGAGGTCCTGCGGCACAACTCCATTCCCATCGCTCTTCTGCGCGCGGCCATGAGCCAGGAACCGCCGCCGCGCCCCCTGCCGGTCTGGCGTTTTGGGGGCACGTAAGCTGTCCACCCCCAAACGGCTTGGGACGTCCGTGTGACCGACTTTTTGGGCCTGGGGGTTTGCCTGAGGGTCCCTGGGCACCGATACTTCACGCCGCGGGACCTGGGTCGTCGATCCGGATCGCCGAGTTCACCCAACATCAGGAGTCCGAAGATGCGAATCAAGTCAGGCGTGCTGCTCACGGCCCTGGCGTTTGCCCTACCTGCCGCGGCACAGACCGACGGCACGCCGGCAAAGCCAGCTGGAGACGTCGAGAAGCTCTGGAAGATCGAAACTGCCGGCATCAGTGGTTGAGGCGCGGCCTCACAGGCCAAGAGGGTGCGTGACATCCTCGAAAAGCAGAAAGACATCAAGAACCTGGTCTTCGACACGACTGGCATCGGCTACTTCGAAGCCGGCAAGAACGTGCCGGAACTGGCGGACCTCAACGCGCTGCTCGAGAAGAAGCGCTCCGGCGGGGTCACCATCTCGCGCCTGACCGAGGTCGAGGTGCCAAGGGCCGACTGCGTGTACGATCTCGCTGTCGCCGGCCTTGGTTGAATGGCTACAGCCATCGAGACGCGTGACGTCTTGAGTAAGCTGGAAGGAGTCATCCGAGTGCACCCGGACGGCCTCAACGGCAAGGCCCTCGTCTTCGTGAAGGACAAGAAGGCCTTTACCGAGCAGGTCGCCGAGACCGCACTGGCCAACACCCAGAAGCTGCGCCTGCGCAAGTTCAAGGTCGCGAAGGTCTGATCGTTCGCATTGTCTGATCAGCAGCGTGAGCCGTTCGCCTTCCAGGTGGACGGCTCGCGTTGTTCTTGGAGCACGTGTGTGGGGCGGACACGGCGAAGCGGCGAAGCGGGCGCGGACTCTTGCGCTCGAAAATGGCGCTCGCTAACGTTCTCCCCCCCATCGGGCCGAAACCCGATCGCGATCCTCGATAGCTCAGTTGGTAGAGCAGGTGACTGTTAATCACCGGGTCGTAGGTTCAAGTCCTACTCGAGGAGCCACTTCCGCTGGGAGCAGCGGACGTTCCCGCCCCGCGGTGCACAGCCGCGGGGCGGTGGCGCGTACGGGGTGAGGGCCGCAAGGCCGTGTGCGTGGCGGGCATGCGGGTGGATGCGGCGTCAGGGTTGCCGATTTCGCGAGAGCGGGTGGAGTGGGTCCCCCATGCCAAATTGGGGTGGGTTGGAGTGGCATCAGTCCCAGTGCTCTCCGCGAACGGCCGAGAGAGCGTACTCTCTGGTTAACAGACGGAGAGTACGGCCCCACGGTGTGCACGGCACTCGCGATGGCCAGTCGGTTCACATCGTCGTCCGCGGCCACGGGCGTCGGAGTGGGCACGTCTCGTTCCGCCGGTAGACCAGGTCCATCGCGGCGATGTCGTACCTGACGGCGTCATGCGCGGCTGCGTGCCGACCGCGTGCGCGACGAATTCGGTCACCTTGGCTACGATGCCTCCCGTCGAGCCAACCGTCCAAGCGCACCTCCAAGCGGCTCCCAACCCCGCACCGAGGTGCCCCGCTTGGACACACCAGCTTCCCCGCCCGTCGAGACCGTCCCGATCTCGCAGCTCTTCTGCTCGCCTACCAACCCCCGCCTGAACGACCAGGCTGTCCCGCACGTCGCGGCCAGCATCCGCCGGTTCGGCTGGCAGCAGCCGATCGTGGCGCGTCGCACCGGCGAGGTCGTAGCCGGCAACACGCGCCTCAAGGCGGCCCAGA
>JBDSBS010000733.1:0-4826 GCA_039921435.1 Planctomycetota bacterium
CTGCTCGGCCCCGTCGTCACCGGGCCAGGCCAGCTCGGTAGCGGTGTCGGCAACGTGCCGATCGTGGTACCGCCGGGATTCCCGGGGTTCCTGATCGCGGCGCAGGCTGTCGTGCTCGAGAACGGCAACGTCAGTCCGCTGGTGTGGAGCAACGGGATCGCGCTGATCGTGCCTTAGAGCTTGGCCGTAGAGCTCTTGACCGCGACGGACGCTGTCGCCGTCCCGGTGCATCGCGCCGCCCGCTCAGAGAGTGGGAAACAATCGGTTTCCCACTCTCTGCATGGCCGCGTAGGCGGCCATAGAGGGCAATCTGAGAGCCTGTCTCATGATTTCCTCTCAGGCTCTCAGCCGGCGCGAACTGGCTGCACTGCACGTACGGCATCGAGCCAGGTTTGCGCCATCAGCGCGGCGCCCGACGGCGAAGGATGCACGCCGTCCTTCGCCCAATGCTCCGGCGGTGCATAGCCGACCGCCTCGTCGAACATCGACTGGAATGCCACCCAGGTAGCGCGGTGTTTCGCGGCGACTCGCTTCGCTGCTGCGCGGTACTCGTCGAACTCGGGGAACCACGATGCGTCGACGGCGCCGCAGCGCAGCACGAATGGTTCGCAAACGACCAGCTTGACGTTGGGCAACGCGGCGTGCGTGCGCGCGAGCAGCGCGTCGTAGTCGCGTTCGTAGATCGCGACCGTGCCGGCGTAGCCGCCGCCCTTGCTGTGCCAGATGTCGTTGACGCCGATCAGGATGCTGACGACGTTGGGTGCGAGGTCGAGGCAATCGCGCTGCCAGCGCTCGGCGAGCTGGAACACCTTGTGCCCGCTGATGCCGCGGTTGAAGCTGCGCAGGTTCTCGCCCTTGTACGACACGAGCAGGCCTGCGGCAGCGAGCCAGGCGTAGCCGCCGCCGAGAGCCGCCAGCGTGTTCGCGTCCCCGGCGTGTTCTCGGCTGCGGCCTGCGTCGGTGATCGAGTCACCCTGGAAGAGCACTGTGTCACCCGGCGCGATCAGTGACTGCGCGGTCGACTTGTCGGTGGTCTTGGGGCCAGCGGCGAGCGCGGCACAGCCAGTCAGGCTCAGGCCGGCGGCCGCCGCGAGGGAAGCGCCGAGCAAGTCGCGGCGGTCGAGAGGGGCGTTGTGGCTCATGCTGGCGAAGATAGCCGCGACCGGGCTGCCTTTCGCGGCGTCATGCAGCCGCGATGCGGCAGCCGGGCGGCTCGGTCAGCGCGGCCGATCCGACGGCTCGGTGGTTGGCGATGGCGCGCCGCGACGAAGCCACAACCCGAGTGCTCCGAAGACACCTGCCGGCAGCCACAGATAGACGGCCTCGCTCGCCAACACGTCGAGGCCGCGCGCCGAGAAGAAGGCGCTGATTCCGAGGGGCGCCACTTCGATCGGCCGAATTGGCCAGAACAGCCGCCAATCGACGATTGGCCACAGCACGGCGATGCCCAAGCCGCCGTTGGTCGCCATGTCGACGAGGCCGTGTGACGCCATCGCCGCGAACAAGAACAAGAGCACGTGATGGGGGGGCAGCACCAATCGGCGCGCCAACGGCAGCGTGACCAGTACGGCGACCGACAGCGCGAACAGCAAGGAGTGGGTGCAGCCGCGATGGCCGCACCACGCGTCGTACGGAACGCTGAGGAAGTAGCCGATCGCGTCGAGGTCGGGTGCGGCCGAGAGCAGGCAGGCCGTCACCAACAAGGAAGGCTTGCGCATCGATGGCAGCCAGCACGCGAGCGCCAGCGGTACGGCGGGATGCGAAAAGCAACTGGCCATGGTTAGGTCGTCCCGTTCGGTCGCCGCGACCGTTCTTCCCGGCTCCGGGTGCTTCCGCGTGCACATGGGTGGCTCGCACGCAGGCGCGAGCCTCAGCCTTCGACCACGGCCCGACTACTTCAGCAGACTCTGCAGCTTCTCCAGCGTCGGGCCGATGACTGCCTTGACGCTCGGGTTGTTCAAGAGGGTCCCGATTTGCTTGACGGTGTCGGCGCTGACGCCGAGCTTGGTCGCCGCATCACCGGCCATCTTGCCGAGGCCGCCGAGTGCATCGGGTTTGGCGGCGGGTGCAGCGGCGTTCTTGGTCGTCTGCAGTTGCTGCACGATCGCATCGAGTGGCGTCTTCGCTGCCTTTGCGGTCGCTTCGTCCTTGATGCCCGAGAGCAGCTTGCCCAAGTCGGCTACGGAGGGGGCCGCTGCGCGTGCTTCGGGAGTTGCCGCCTTGTCGACTGCGTGAGCGGGCGCGGCCGGAGCCGCCGGCTTTGGCTGCGTGGCAGCCGGAGGGGTCGCGGGTGCCGCGGGCACGGGCGTATCCGTCTTCTTCGTGCAGGCGGTGGCCAGGAGGGCGGTCGAGAGCAGGACGCGGCGAATAGTGCGGTTCATAGAGGGAGCGATCATCGCGATGGTCTGAACCTGTGGCAACGAACACAGCTTTTCCCGACGTGGCGCACCACCGGCATGGCGTGCAGGGCTGCGCACTCAGCCTACTTCGCGATGCGTTCCTTGAATTCCATCGTCTCCGTGTCGACGCGCACCTTGTCGCCCGTGTCGCACAGCATGTTCACCTTGACCTTCATGCCGTTCTCGAGCATCGCCTCCTTGGTGCCCGAGCCGGCACCGCGGATCGGCGGCGAGGTCTCAGTGATGGTCAGGATCGAGTGCTTGGGTGGGAACACCGCGACGAGCTGGCCACTGACGAAGAAGCCCTTGTAGGCATCCGAAGGCCACTTGAGCGCATCCTCGGTCGCCGCGACGGCGCAGCGAACTTCTTCGCCCTCGGGCGTGAAGAACACCTCCACGATGCCGTCGCGGTAGGAGTGGCTCAGGTCCTTCTCCTCCTTGTCGAGCACTTCCCACTTGCTGTCGGTGTGCTCCTTGAGCTCAGTGACGCGGCCGTTCTGCAAGTCTTTGATGCGCATCTGCACGAAGGCGCGGCGGTCGTTGCGCAGGATGTTCCACCAGACCACGGTGCACATGCGGCCCTCGTAGGAGACGAGTGAGCCGGGACGGAGTTCATTGGCCGAGACTTGCATGGGGCGAACAGGGTAGCGACGGACCCGGCGCGAGGGAATGCGTTGCCTGGGCCCGGGGCCTGGATTCCTTGTCTCGAGCCTGACTGGGTTGCGCGCCCTGGCGCCCGACACCCGCCGTCGGGGCGATCGGGGCGGGAGGTGCTGCAACGGCCCGCCCTCACGCGGAAGCCATGCGGCTCCGGCACGAGGGTTCGCTACGATCGCGACCCGCCGCTCGCGCCACCTGATCCCTGGAGTTGCCATGCGCATCAACCTGCTGCTGCTCGGCGCCGTTCTGCTTGCGCCTTCGCTGCGCGCGCAGAAGGCCGCGCTCACCGTTCTCGACTTGCGCGGCACGCCGCACGAACGCGGCCTCGAGCACGGCCGCCAACTGAAGGAACAGATTGGCTGGATGCTGCACCAATGGCAGCGCGACGTCGAACGCGCTGCGGGAGTCGAGCCGGACGCGTTCGTGCAGCATTTCCTCGCCGCGACGCAGTTCGAAGCGGCCGCAAAGCAGCACACGCCCGAATTGCTCGACGAAATCCGCGGCATCGCCGAAGGAGCGGGACAGAGCTACGAGCGTCTGTTTGCCTACCAGCTCATCGACGAGTTGTGGGCGCAGGCCGAACTCGGCCGCGGCGAGAAGTGTTCGACGATCGGTGTCGATCGCGACGGCGATACGCCGGGCTTGGTCGCCCAGAACCTCGACCTGCCGCTGTGGATGCACCGCTACCCGACCGTGCTGCGCATCCACCACGACGGCAGCGACCTGCAGAGTCTCGTCGTGACCCTGCCCGGCCTCGTCGGTGCGAACGGCCTCAACAACCACTGCATTGCCGTCGGCGTCAACACCGTGTTGCAGATCCGCCCGTGTCCCGATGGTCTGCCCGTGGCGTTCGTCGTGCGCGGTCTGTTGGCGCAGCGTTCGCACGCCGATGCGTTGAAGTTCCTGCACGAAGTCAAACACGCTTCGGGCCAGGCCTACACGGTCGGCGGTCCCGAACACTCGCCGTGCTTCGAGGCGTCGGCGGGCGGTGTCGTGGCGTGGCAGCCCGAAGGCCGCGACGGTTGGACGTGGCATACGAACCACCCGCTCGTGAGCACCGATTGGTCGCCGAAGCACCTGGCGCAGGCCAAGGAGCACGCGACGCCGCCGGAGCGGCGCGAACAGTGCGCGCGGTTTGCGGCGCTCGATCGCGCGCTGCCGGCGGGCAAGCGGCCGACGTTCGACGATGTCGTGGCGGCGCTGCGCACGAGCGGTGAGCGCACACCGGTGTGCAATGCGGGCACCTACGTTTGCACGGTGATGGTGCTCGGCGAGCCACCGCAGCTCCACATCTCGCCGGGACCGCCGACGCGGGTGCCGTTCGAGGTGCTGCGCTTCGATTGAACGGGGCGATCAGAAATCGAGAGTCGGCGGAGGGCAGAACACCTCGGCACCCATGGCCCGACGATTTTGAGGGACAGGCGTTGATCGCCCAGGGACCAACGGAGCAGGAATCGGGTCTTGAACTTCGAGACAAGAACCGGGGCGACGTGCGTTGACGCTCTTCCGACCGGCGGGCAGACTGCGGCGCGAATGTCGCGACTCCGCCTCGCCAGTGTCGGACTCTTGGCGGTGCTCTGCGTCGAGCTGTGGGCACTGCCGTCGCCCGCGATCTATTGGGTGCTCGCGGCGACGTTCGTCATCACCGCTGCGATCATGGCCTACTCAGTCGTATCCGTGCGCACGCGTTGGATCGTGCCGACCGTGTGGCGTGGCGCCCGCAGCGGCGATCAGATCGCTCTGACGTTCGACGACGGTCCCGATCCC
>JBDSBS010000734.1:0-7118 GCA_039921435.1 Planctomycetota bacterium
ACCGACAACAGCCAGACGTCTGGCTTCGTCTGCAATAACGGCATCACGCCGCAGCGCACGAGCGTCATCGAGATCCTCGGCCAGGGCTGGCGCGACGCAGCGCTCGCCAGCGTCGTGCAGTTGGGTATCCCCATCCCGCTGTGCCCCATCTACTACAGCGGCATCTGGTGCATCCGCTGCTGCAGCGAAGATGCCTTCCCTGCCTACTACACGATGTACGGCGCCGGTTGCCCCGGCACGCTGCCAGTCAGCCAGCTGCTCCCGGCCACGCTGCCGCGTATCGGCACGACGATGTTCGTGATCGTCAACAACTTGCCGCTCAACTTGGGCCTCATGATCTCGGGCACGAGCAACACGAACAGTGGGTTTGGCCCGTTGCCGCTGAACGTCGCCCCGCTCGGCATGCCGGGTTGCTTCCTGCGCGCGAGCTTCGACTTCACGA
Source organism: Planctomycetota bacterium (assembly GCA_039921435.1). Taxonomy (GTDB): domain Bacteria; phylum Planctomycetota; class UBA1135; order UBA1135; family UBA2386; genus DASVAL01. The sequence goes on from JBDSBS010000734.1 coordinate 443, forward strand.
CCGTGCTGACCGGCGGCGGTAACTCGGCGTCCTACAGCCTGACGATCCCCAACGTGAACACGCTGCTCGGCCAGCAGTTCTACCAACAGGCGTTCGTGTTCGACCAGGTCAACGTCTTTGGCGGCGTGCTGTCGAACGCGTCCGCGCTGCAGATCGGCAATTGAGCGAGCCGGAGCAGGAACCACCGGCCGGTGCGCACCGGCGCCAGCTCGCCACGGGCCGCTTCGACCTGCTCGTGCGCGAAGAACCGCTGCTGCTCGTCGTCGATGGCCAGCAGTTGCTCACGATGCGCACGCCGGGGCGCGACGAGGACCTAGCGCTCGGCTTCCTGCTCGGCGAAGGCATCGTGCAGCGCGCGAGCGACGTGCTTTCGATGCAGGCCATCGCCGGCGATGCCGACGCGCAGCGCGCTTTTGAACTGCAGATCACGCTGCGGCAGCCGCCCGACTCGCTCGCGCGTTCGCGCCTGGCCCGCACGCACGAGATCCGCAGCTCGTGCGGCGTCTGCGGCATCGCCGATCCGGCCGCAATCCTCGACGGCACAGCACCGCTGCTGCCCGGCGTGCCGAAGGTTGCCACCGCGAAGATCAAGGAACTCGTGGATGCGCTGCGCGCGCGGCAGCAGTTGTTCGCAGCGACCGGCGGCTGCCACGGTGCACTCGTCGCGAGCGCGGACGGCACGGTGACCGGGTTTGGCGAAGACGTCGGCCGCCACAACGCACTCGACAAAGCGATCGGCGAAGCAGCGCGCGACGGCGCCGACTTCGCGGCTTCGCTCGTGATCCTGTCAGGCCGCGCCGGCTTCGACCTCGTCGTGAAGTGCCTGCGCGTTCGCATTCCGATCCTCGTCTCGGTGTCGGCGCCCAGTGCGTTGGCGTTTGATTTGTGCGAAGGGGCGGGCGCGACGCTGGTCGGTTTTGCGCGCGGCGATCGGCACGAGGTCTACTGCGGGGCGGAGCGACTCGTGTAACGATGGCGATGCGCCCCGCGCCGGCCGGAGGCAGCCGCCGAGAGAAGCCCGCGGCGCTCGCAACGGCCGCTGCGCCTGCTACATTCAGGTTCTGGTTTCGCCGTGCGATCATCCTGCGGGATGCTGACTTAGTGGGGCGAGCGCCACGACATCGATGAACACGTACTCGGATGCAGAACTCGCGAGCATGATGACGGACCTGGAATCCGACTGCGTCGAGCGAAAGGAGTCCCTGTCAGGCGACGCTCCCAGCAAGGTCCGAGAGGCAATCTGCGCTTTCGCCAACGACTTGCCGGACCACGGTCGTCCTGGATCTGTCTTCGTCGGCGTGCATGACAACGGAACTCCAAGCGGCCTGCACATCTCCGATGAACTGTTGCGCCAACTTGCTGACGTCAAGACCGATGGCAACATCGTGCCGCCACCAACTCTGACCGTGCGCAAGCACCACATTCAGGGTGCCGAAGTAGCCGTCGTCCAGGTCTGGCCCGCGGACTCACCTCCGGTGCGATACAAGGGCAGGGTGTGGATTCGCGTTGGGCCGCGGCGCGCGATCGCCAGCGCTCAAGATGAACGGGTCCTGAACGAGAAGCGCAGGCACCGCGACCAGCACTTCGACTCGCAGCCTGTGCCAACAGCGACCATCGCTGACCTCGGCCGGCGGCGCTTCGAGGAGGACTACCTGCCGCAGGCCTTTCACCCAGAGGTCCTGGCGGCCAACGACCGCACCTACGAAGAGCGCCTCGCCGCGACCAAGATGATCTCTTCGACCGCAGTCCCTTTGCCGACGATCGCCGGCATTCTGGTGTTGGGTGTGCGCCCGCGTGACTTTCTGCCCAGCGCTTACGTGCAGTTCCTTCGTGTCGCCGGCACGCAGTGGGGCGACCCCGTCCGCGACGAGGCGGAGTTGGATGGTGCGATCGCGGACATCGTGCGTCGTGCCGACGAGAAGCTCGCAGCGCACAACCACACGGCGGTGGACTTCACCTCGACCCCGCAGGAAGTCCGGTCGCCTACGTATCCGCTGCCAGCCCTACAGCAACTCGTGCGCAATGCGCTGATGCACCGCACGTACGAGGGCACCAACAGTCCAGTGCGCGTGTACTGGTTCGATGACCGGATCGAGGTCATCAGCCCTGGTGGTCCCTACGGTGTCGTCACCGCCGCTACGTTTGGGCAACCTGGCGTAGTCGACTATCGCAACCCGATCCTGGCCGAGGCCATGCGGGTACTCGGGATTGTTCAACGGTTCGGCTTTGGCATCCCGACGGCGCGCCGGCTCTTGCAGCAGGCAGGGCATCCAGCCCCCGAGTTCCAGGTCGAACCCAACTGGATCCGCTGCACGGTGAGGCCCCGCGCGTGAGCGTCCCGATCCTGACGTTCTTCCACAACAAGGGTGGCGTCGGCAAGACTTCGCTCGTCTACCACGTCGCCTGGATGCTAGCCGAATCGGACCATCGCGTGCTCGTCGCCGATCTCGATCCGCAGGCGAACCTCACGACCGAGTTTCTCGACGAGAACGTGCTGGCAGACCTTTGGGATCGACGGGATGGAACGGAGGCGGACACCATCTATCGCTGTGTCGAGCCACTGACCAAGGTGGGCGATCTTCGAGAACCTCGTCTGCACCGCGTCTCGGGTCGTCTGTCCTTGTTGCCTGGCGATCTGGCCCTGTCGGCTTTCGAAGATCTCCTGTCAGCCGAGTGGCCGAACTGTCTCGGCAACCAAAACCTCTACCGCGCCTTCCGCGTCGAAACCGCCTTCTGGCAGGTCATGCAGGCTGGAGCGAATGGGTGCGGCGCCGACATCATCGTCGTCGACGCGGGACCCAGCTTGGGTGCGATCAACCGTTCGGCCCTCATCGCCACGGACTGCCTGGTCGTACCGCTCGGAGCGGATCTGTTCTCCCTCCAAGGCCTGCGGAACCTCGGCCCGACGCTGCGTCGCTGGCGAAGCGATTGGGGCAAGCGTCGCGCGAACTGGCCGAAACCAGACTTCCCGCTGCCGGCGGGGACCATGCAACCCATCGGCTATGTCGTGCAGCAACACGGCGTTCGCTTGAGTCGGCCAGTTGTGGCCCACGACCGCTGGGTGCGGCGCATCCCTGCCGAGTACTTGCGCAGCGTTCTGGACGAACCGGTCGCGGTCGAGAACTCGGATCCGGAGCAAGATCCCAATCGGGTGGCGACACTCAAACACTACCGGAGCTTGATTCCGCTCGGGCAGGACGCACGCAAGCCGATTTTTGCCCTCTCCGCCGGAGACGGAGCCATTGGCAGCCACTCGGTTGCTGCCCGCGATGCGTTCACGGACTTCAAGGCGCTGACGGAGGAGATCGTGCGTCGCATGCGGCAAGTCTCAGCCAAAGGCTGACGCAGCGACGCTGCCAAACCCTCACCTCGGCCGATGGTTTCACCTCCACCGCGCGCCAACGCTCCGGACGGCATATGCCGCGACTACGCGTGACCGCTCGATTGGGCCATCTACCACCAAGCAGACCCTGACGAACTTCAGTCGAACAGGACCCCGAGGCGCCAGCCGCCAATCAGTCCCGCGACCAGCGCAAACACGGTGGCCGGCCGCGCGAGCGCTGCGAGCCGCTCTGCGGACGCGCGTCGCAGCAACCAGCCGAACAGCAGCGTGAACACCGCCATGTTGACGAGCAGCGCGTCGATGCCCATGCCGAACGGAATACGTTCGACGCCGAGCCCGAAGCCGTTGCCTTCGACGCCAGACCACGGGAACCCGGCGACCTCGCGCACGGGATGCTCGCCGAATGGCGGATGTTGGTAGACAGCGCTGCTCGCTGGCAGGGCGTACCGCACCACGGCAACGCCCGTCATTGTCGCGCCGTAGGCGAACGCCAGCACGATCGCAGTACGCGCCACGGCAACTCCCCCACCCCGCAGAACGGGCAGCACGAGCCAGAACACGGCGAACCAGTGCACCGCGAACAGCACGTTCCACACCACGTGCGCCGTCGTCGTCGCGAGTGCGCCGTAGCTGAGCAGCAGCGCCGCTGTGACGAGCACCCCCCGCGCCCACGGTGCTGCGAACGCAACGGGCTCGGTGCTTGCTCGATGCCGACGGAACGTCGAGATCGTTGTCATCGTTCGCTCTGCTTGGCAGCCGGCGCCGGCGCCGTGAGTGCACAGCGAAACCCGGTGTGGCACAACGACGTGTCCGGCGTCGACTTCATGCGCGTTCCGGGCAGGTAGCCAAGACAGTAGACATCGCTGCACAAGAACGAGCCGCCGCGCATGACCCGCTTCTCGACGCCGGGCTCCTGCGGATCGAAGCTCGTCTCGGGTCCCTGGGGGTTGATCGCGATGCGCTTGCCGTCGCCGTAGCCATCGGGCCGGTAGCGATCCTGGCACCATTCCCAAACGTTGCCCGACATGCCGTAGAGCCCAAACGCACTGGCCGGAAAGTGCCGCACGGGTGCGGTGCTCGCGAAGCCGTCATCGAGCGTGTTCTGCTGCGGGAACGGGCCATGCCAGATGTTGGCCTGCATGACGCCACCGGGACTCACTTCGTGCCCCCACACATAGCGGTTCTGGTCGAGGCCACCACGCGCAGCGAACTCCCATTCGGCTTCGCTCGGCAACCGCTTCTTGGCCCACGCCGTGTAGGCCACCGCGTCGCGCCAACTCACGTGCACGACGGGATGCTCGTCGATGCCCTCGATCGACGAGCCGGGCCCTGCCGGGTGACGCCAGCAGGCACCGGCGACGAACTGCCACCACTGCCAGAACTCGCGCAGATCGACGGCCTCGGGCGGCGGCATGAAGACAAGCGAACCGGCGAAGAGCTGGTCCTGCGGCACCCCGGGCACGTCCTCGGGACTCGGCTTCTTCTCAGCGTCGGTGACGTAGTGCGTGGCAGCGACGAACGCGGCGAACTGCGCGTTCGTGACTTCGGTCGCGTCGAGCCAGAAGCCATCGAGGCGCACGCGGTGCAGCGGCGCGTCGCGGTCGCCGTTCTGACTGCCTAGGGTCGCTTCACCGCCGGCGATCCAGACCATGCCCTTCGTGCTGGCAGAGGTCGTCACCGGACCCGCAGCGGCGTCTTGGGCCGGCAGGGCACCGACGAGGGCACCCACGAAGCCCGCGACTCGCAGAGCGAACATGACGCACATCGTCCTGCGCCGCGCGGTCGGCAGCAACCACCGGCCCGAAACGCCCGAGTCTGCGGCCCGATCCTGCCAACGGCTCACAAGCGCACGTCGTGAACCCCGCCGGCCAGCAGCAGCACGACCTTTCGGCGCACTTCGGTCTTGCCACGCCACAGCACGACCATCACCTCGCCGGCGCGCGTGTGGGCAACCGGCGACATGCCACCCGCCAACTCGACTCTGCCCATCGACATCACATGGGCTTCGACACGCACGAACAAGGACACATGCTTGCCGTCGGTTCCCGTCAGCGAAAACGCGTCGGCTTCCTCGCTCGTGCTCAACACCAGGCGGAACGTGCTGCGGGCATCGACCACGACCTCGAGGCCTCCGCCAGGCTGACCGGCCGCCAGCTGGAACGGCTCGGCAACGAAGACCGGCTCACCTTCGCAGGACAGGTAGGTTCCTTCGACCACGAGGCCGTCGAACCGGAACCGGCCCTCGGCGTGGGTAGCCACAGCGCGTTCCGACAGCCGCTGCCCGGCCCCCAATGCCACGGATCGCGCCCGTTCCCGGCGGGCGGCAATAAGTCCCTGATCGTGCGCGACGAAGTCGGCGGCGCTGACCGCTGCGGGTTAGACGACCTTGGCGACGGAACGCGCGACCTGATGCAGGGCAGCGAGGTGCACCGACAGCGTCGTCTCGAGCACATGCAGCGCGCGCGTCTGAGGCAACAGGCTCTCGGCGATCTCGTCGAAGATGCAGGCCGTGATCGCACCGCGCAGGAACTCGATCAACACGCGGCCCGGGCGCACCGCACTCTCCCGGTCGGGCCCCGTGCCCGTGAGGGTCGGCACCCACTGTGTAGCCACGGCATGGCGCGTCGCGCCGTCGACCTTGCCCGACAGGATCGCGAGGATCCACGAACGCGCGGCGCGGCGACGGCGGTTCAGCACCGACAGTTGGATCGGCTGCGGATTGCCGCGTTCGAGCGCGCGGCGGTTCTGCAGCGCAATCGTGTAGTCGATGAGCGAACGCACGAGCAGCGGCACCGACGAGCCGGCCGCGACTTCGAGGTTCTGCTGGCCCTTGGCATCGATGGACTCGCTGTGCCCATCCTTGCGCAGCGGCAACCGGGCGGGTTCGAGGTAGAGGAACGGCCTGGGCACCCGCACTCCCGCTGGGCTCGCGTCCACATCCGATGCAATCGACTTCGTCATGCCGGTGCTATCGACACCCAAGCGTCGCGAACTTCAGCGCGCCGGAGCGGAGCGCCACAGACTGCCGAGTTCGCTGTCGACGATCGCCACGCTGCCGGCACCCGCACCGCCAGCCGAGACGAGCACGGCTGCCCGCGGCCCGTACACCGCGTTGCTGTGGGCAAGGGCTTCGGCCCGATGCAAGTCGCCGAGGTCGCAGGCTCGTTCGGCCACGGGCAAGCCGGTGCGCAAAGCCAGGGCCAGAAGGCGCGAACGCGCGATGCCCGGCAGCACGCGACCGTCGAGCGCGGGCGTGACCCAGGCCCCGTCCAGACGCAGCCACAGGTTGCCGACTGCCGTCTCGAGCACGGCACCATCGCGGCCGATGACGAT
>JBDSBS010000735.1:0-6565 GCA_039921435.1 Planctomycetota bacterium
AAGCCGGAGCGAGAGCCAGCGCAACGAGTCCGAGCGAGTTCGCCGGCGCGTTGTCCATGACGTAGCCAAACAGCGCGTTGTCCACGCGCGGCTCGGAGTTGCCGAGCAGGCGAGACTCACCGCTGCAGCCGAGCGATGCGACGCCGTACGGGTCCGCATCCTCATCGCCGTTCTTGGTGCCATCGAGATCGCGGTCGAGCGCGATGCGGTTGCCAGTTCCTGGTGTGACGGCCGTGAACTGCAGGCGCGCGTTGCCGGCCAGCGCCTTGCTTTGCAGCTGCGCCGCCGTGAACGGTCCCTCGCCCGTGCGGTCGACGACGAAGAGGCCCGACGCCGGCGCGTAGAGCAGGCCCGCGAGGCGGCCGTCGAGCAGGCCATACACCGTCAGGTCGAGGTCGCCGGCCGCGGCGCGCGTCGTCACGAGAGACAGATCGGCCGCATAGCCAGCGCTGTTGGCATTGCCCTGATCGAGCCCAAACTGGTAGCCGACGGCGGGCGCCGTGCCCGTGTCGATGCTCATCAGGAAGGTGACGATGTCGTCCTTGGTAGCCGCTGGCCAGCTGTTGAACTGCGGAATGGCGACGAAGCTCGTCAGGTTGTCGATGTTGCCGTCCTTGACGTAGCCAAAGCCCGCCTTCTGTTGGCCCGCGGTGCGATTGAAGCCGACCTTGCGGTACAGATTGCGCAGCTGCGGCACCTTGACCTGCTGCGGCTCGTTGAGGATCAGGGCGCTGATGATGCGGCCGTTCGTACCCAGCGGCAGCGAGTGGCAGGTCACACAGCCGACGTTGCCGATCAGAGGCAGACTCGTCACCGATGCCTGGAACGCCGCGAGGCCCGCCGCCTCGTTGTTGCTAGCCGGCGAGGTGCGGTAGGTGCGGTTCAACTGCTGGTTGGGATTGGGCGGCACCGCGATCGCCGTCGCAAACGCCGCGTAGTCGTCGATGTCGGCGCTAGCGAGCTGCGCGCCGCCCATGAGCTTGTCGAAGGCGGGATTGAACGCCTGGAAGTTGCTGCGGTCGCCGCGCCAGTGCAGCACGCCTGTGCCCTGCAGCCCGCGCAGAGTCTGCGTCGTCATCGGCCCCTTCATGGGGTGGAACTGCGTGATGCCGAGGTTGAACGGGAACGGCTGCACGGGCGCACTAGCCATCGAGCCCGACCGATCGCCGAGGTCCCAGGCGATGCCGTCGATGTCGCCGTCGATGTGGCACGCGGCACACGACATCGTGCCGTTGCCCGACAGCTTGGCGTCGTAGAGGAACTTGCGGCCCTCGCGCATGGTGGCCGGCATCGGGTCCCAGGTCGCGATCGGCTGCTCGCGCAGCACCGTGCGCGACACGGTGTCGACGACGCTAAGCGTGTCGCTGAGTCGGTTGAGCACGTAGAGCCGGCTCTGCGTCGGATGCAACGCCAAGGCCCGCGGACCGCGCTTTTGTCGCGTATTTACGGTTGCGCCCGGCGTCGTGCCGATCTCGATGTGCGCCTGAACGTTGCCCGAGAGGTCGAGCACGCCGATGCGGTCGGTGCCGTGCGCCGCCACGTAGACGAAGCCCGCCGCCGCGTCGATCGCCACACCAAACGGCTCGCTGAGCGCCGTCGACAGCGCCGCCGCGTTCGGCAGAGTCCCGTAGTTGATGCCAGAGTTGAGATCGTACGGCGTCACCACCGGCGAGACACCCGTCGTGATGCGCGTGAGGCGACTGTCGATGGCGTGGCCACGCAGGTTTGGCTCAAAGCGCACGAGGTTGCGCGCCTCGGTGTTGGCGACCCAGAGGTCACCCGTCGTCGGATGCACTGCGATGCCCGTGTTGGTGGTGCCGACGCCGCGGAAGTAGCGATTGACGGCCAGCGTCGCGACGTTGATCTCGGCTACGTCGTTGTCGGGCAGTGTGTACGGAATCTGCGCCGCCCACGCCGGGTCGTCGGCACGCACGATGAGCCCCTGCTGCGGCGCGGCCGGCAGCGCGCCGTTGGTCGGCGGCGGCGGCGGTGGTGCGATGCTGTCGGGCAGGATCGTCGTGCCGTTGCCCGAACGCTGGATGACAGCGTAGACGCGCGACCCATCGGGGCTCACCGCAAGCGCCCGCGGGTCCTTGCCAAAGAGCGCAACCGTTCCGAGCGGCGCTCGCGTCGTGGCGTCGAAGACCTCGACCTTGTCGTTCGTCGCCGCGCTGACGAACGCCTTGCCCCCCGCGAACACGATGTCGCTCGGCTCGTCTGTGACGCGCAGCGTGCCGATCACACGACCTAGACTGACGCTGACGATGCTGACGCTGTCGGACAGCAGGTTCGCCACCCAAACTTCGTCGCGCGTGCGCGGGTGCACCGACACCGGGTCCATGCCGACCGGGATCTCGGCCAACAAGAACGGTGCCGATGGATTCGACAGGTCGAACACGTTGACGTGACCGCCAAGCGTGTCGGCGACGAACAAGCGCGTGCCGTCGGCCGACAGTCGCAGCGGGCTCACTGGCCCACTCTCGTAGTTGACGAACGCTTGGGCAGGAACGGCGGCGGCGAGCACGATGGCTGCCAGCGCGACGAGGGGCGACATGGGCATGTAGGGAGAACTCCGAGCGGGGACCCGATAAGGTTCCCACGCCATCAGCCCCGTGTCAAACCGGCCCCCTGGTCGGCCTGGTCGACCCGTCGGCCAGCCGTTCCAGCCGTTCCGCATCAGCTTGCCGACACCGCGAGCAGGGGCCATCATTGGTCCCGCGCGCCGGTTGCGGTCCGCCACTGTCACCGGCGCTCGCGTCGATGAACTGGAATCGGATCCAGTGGCACGATCGGAGCCGGCGTGATTGGTGAGAGATGATGCGAATCCAGCACGTCTTGCTCGGGCAACAGCCCGTGATGCCGTGGGCGAACGGCGGCGGCAGCACGCGCCAGATCGCAATCGATCCGCCCGAGGGTTCGCTCGGCGCGGGCTTCCGCTGGCGGGTCAGCATCGCGCAAGTAGGGTGCGACTCGCCGTTCTCGCGGCTGCCCGGCATCGATCGTTCGCTGTGGTTGCTGCGGGGGGCGGGTGTGCGGCTCGACGTCGAAGGCAGCGAGGTCGTTCTCGCTCGGCAGTTCCAGCGCTTCGATTTTGCCGGCGAAACGCCGATCACCGCACGGTTGCTCGAAGGACCTGTCGAAGACCTCAACGTGATGGTGAAACGCCGTTCCGTGCGCGCCGAGTCGAACGTCGTCGAACTCGAGGCCGGCGCAGCGATCGACGTGGCGCCCGCCGCACAGAGCCTCGTCGTCGTGCTCGCGGGCAGCCTGCGAACCCGCGCGGGGCAGGTCGTCGGTGTGGGCGATGCGCTGCGCGTCGACGGTGACGGCGCGCTGCACGCGGTGTGCGCTGGCGCATCGACGCTGCTGACGTGTCGGTTCCACGCCGCGCCGTGATCGTCATTGCGCCAACGCCGGAGCCGCGACCTCAAGCCGCGACTCGATCGGTTCGATAGCAACGGCATGTTGGACCTGCGGCGGCTCGCCAAGAACCTGGTCACGCCCTTCCGCCAGTATCTTCGTCGGCTCGAAGTGACCGACCGTCATCTGCGCGGCGAAGGGCTGGAAATCGGCGCACTACAGGATCCGCTGCGACTCCGGCGCGGCGTCAAAGTGCGCTACGTCGACATCGCCTGTACCGAGAGCCTGCGCCGCATGTACCCGGCCAAGGCGAGCCGGCATCTCGTCGAGGTGGACCTCGTCGACGATGGCGAGCGTCTCTTCACGGTCGGCGACTCGACCCAGGACTTCGTCGCTGCCAACCATTTCCTCGAGCACTGCGAAGACCCGATAGGCACGCTGCGCAACTTGTTGCGGGTCGTGCGGCCAGGTGGAGTCGTCTATCTGTCGGTGCCGGACAAGCGGCTCATGTTCGACCGCGATCGGCCTTCGACGACCATCGAGCACGTCGTGCGAGACCACGAGAACGGCCCTGGCGAATCGCGCCTGGGCCACTACGAAGAGGTCGTTCGCCTCAGTATGAAGGTGGCGGGAGAGCACGCGGTCGCGACGGCGGTCGAAGATCTGGTGGCTCAGAACTTCCGCATCCACTTCCATTGCTGGACGCAGACCGACTTCCTGCAGCTGCTGTGTGCGCTGCAGACGCGCGCTGCGTTTCCGCGGTTCGACGTGGCCGAGTTCATCGCCAACGAACGCGAGATGGTCGTGGTGCTGCGGCGGCTCAGCTGACACATGGCGGGCTGGATGTTGCCTGCCGATCGACTACCGTGACGGCCTCCGGGTGCCGCTGGTTCGAGCACCTCGCCCTTTGCGGTTCCCGTGACGATGAGCCAACTCGGTAGTCCGCGCATGACCTCCCGGAACCTCGTGGCGAAGCTGGTGGTGGCGATGTTGGCAGCGGCACTGCTCGCCGCCGTGGTGCGACTGGCCTGGCTCGGCGACGACTCCTACATCACGCTGAGGGTCATCGAGAACCTGCTGGCCGGGCACGGGCTAGTCTGGAACCCAGGCGAGCGGGTGCAGACCTATGCGCATCCCGCGTGGATGTGGGCGCTCGCCGCAGTGATCTGGCTGACTGGAGAGCACTACTTCACGACGCTGGCTGTTTCGATCGCGTTGGCGAGCGCGACCGTAGCACTGCTGGTCCACGTCGCCGGCCGCAGCACGGCCGCGGTCGCCCTCGTGGTGCTGCTGTCGTCACGCTGCTTCTGCGACTTCGCCACCTCGGGTCTCGAGACACCACTGGCCATGTGCGACCTCGTTGCGAGTGACGGTCACGCCACTGATGGAGTACCGGTTCGGGTTCTTCGCCGGCGATCGCCAGGTCGGCGCCGTGGATCTGGTCGCGGTCGAAGCACTGGGTCCGGAGCCCGACGGCGACTCGCTGCTCGAATACCTGCATCGCGCCTTGGGTCTGCGCCCGTTCGCAATCGACCTGCCGCAAGACTTGCCGGCCTTCGACCGAATCGACATCGACTGCAAGCACTTGGACATCCTGGTGGCGGCGATCGGCAGCATCGAATTGCGCCGCTGAGGGTGATCACGCCGCCGATGGCGGGCAGAGCCGTGCACGAACGCGCAGGACACCGCCGCGGGACGAATGGGTGCCCGACAACGACACTTCCCGACAACGACACTTCCCGACAACGACACCGGCCACCTCCGCCAGTGGCGAAAGTGGCCGGTCATAGCAATCGCTTCGGATCGCCAAACGGTCAGCGACCGGGCGATCCGAAATCAGGCGATCAGAAGTTGCCGAGCAGCAGCTTCAGGCCGTTCGACGTGAGTGCACCGAAGGCGTTGGCCGCCGGGTCCAACCAGAGCGATTGGCTGTAGAGCGACAGGCCGGCGAAGGCCGGATTGATGGGCAACGTGTAGGTGAACGACATGCTGAACGAGGGCAAGTTCCCGATGACGTTGCCGACGGCTTGGGTGATGTCGATCAACGCCGGGCAACCGCCGGCACCGAGGATGCCCAGGTCGAAGCCCGGGGCCGGGATCTGCACGAGGCCGACGAAGTTGAGGCCGATGCCCAGGCTCGTCTCACGCGTCGTGTCGAGGGTGAGCATGCCGCCGAGGATTGGCTTGCCCGTGGTGGAAACCAGGAGCGGGAGCTTTTCGGCGAAGGGCAGGACCAGCCCCGTGACCGTCGTGATGTTGACCGGGCCCGTGTCCGGCGACGCGCCGCCTGGCGAGTAGCCGATGACGTGGTCATCGCCCTCGAGGAAGCCGCTGTTGCCAACTGGGTCGATCGTCTGGAAGACGTAGAAGACCGAGCCGGTCGTGGTGTCGAGTTGGAACTGCCACGTGCTCGGGTTGAGCGCGGTATTGGGGTAGCTTTCGACGCCGTTCCACGTGATGACGAGCTTGGGGCCGACCATCTCCCAGACGACGGGGCCGCTGCCCGTTTCGGCGGGGTTGTAGTCGTGCCACGCCCACCAGCCGGTCGCCGGCGCGGCGAGCATGATGGTAGGATCGGGGATGTCGGTGAACCCGTTCGGAAGGACGTTGTTCGAGGCCAACGACACGAAGCCGTTGGAGTGCACGAAGAGCGTCGGCGCGAGGCCGGTCGGGTTGGGGAATCCCGCTCCCGGCACCGTGATCATCGCCTCGGTGTCGTCACCGAGACCCAGGTTCGTAGCCCCGCCGCTCGGCGCAAGGAACGCTTGCGTCGACTGCGTCAGCACGTAGCCGGTGCCCGTGAACAGCAACTCCAGCGAGCGGCCGTTCAGGGCTGCGCTGGCGGAAGGGGCCGCGACCGGGTCCGTGAACTCCTGATAGAAGGAGCCGCCGACGGTGTAGCAGCCCTTGCCATAGGGCAAGGCCTCGGCGCAGGCGTGCGGAACCGCGCCGTTGGCGTAGATGATGTTGCCGCGCCATGCCCAGCCCGTGAAGCCAGCATTGGGTGCCTGCACGGCTCCCCACGCGGTGAACTGAATCGCCTGGGTCGCAGCCACCGACATCTCGGCGTTGCTGAACGCTTGCGGAGTGCCAACGGCGACGAGCAGCGGGGTGACGTTGACGTAGCGAAGCGCAACACCCCGAGTGCCCGGGGCCAACACGAGGCCGCCACCGCCGGTGGCCGCCTGGCAGGAAGTGCGGGTCA
>JBDSBS010000736.1:0-2692 GCA_039921435.1 Planctomycetota bacterium
GGGCGGTGGCGATCAACGACTGCGGCACCTCGCCGGAAGACACGGCCAGCGACACCGTGCCGTGCGCCGCCCCGCAGATCGATGTCGAGAAGGTGGCGCAGGAGGCGACGGTCGCCAACGGCGGCACGATCCACTACACGATCACGGTGCGGAACCCCTCGGCCAGCGTCACGCTCGAGAACGTCCGCGTCGTCGACGACCTGTGCGCCTACGCGCGCTGGACGGGCGTGTCCAACCCGGCGCCGTTCTCGGCCCCGGCCGTCAACTCGGTCGGTGGCATCGTCGAGTGGCGCTTCGCTTCGCTGGCTCCGGGAGCCGAGCAGGTCATCACCTTCCAGGTGACGGCCGACATCGCGGCCGGCGGCGGCGTGTGCCCGACGACGGTGCAGTGCCAGAACGACGTCTACGCGACCGGCGAGTGCCTGGGCAGTGGCGGCCAGAGCTCGGTGCGTGACGACGACACGATCACCACCCCGATCACCTGCGTCAGCGACAACTGCCCGCGCACGGTCGGGTTCTGGGGTTCGCAGTGCGCGCAGCGGGGCAACGGCAGCACGAAGTTCACCCGCGACCAGGTGACGCAGATCGCCCAGTGCATCGACGATCGGTCATCGTTCTTCAACTGGACGGCGGGAACGGACTTCGACAACTTCTGCCGCACGATCAACCCGACCACGCCGATGCAGCAGCGGAAGCAGGCCAAGCGGCAGTTCGCCGGGGTGCTGGCGAACCTCTGCACCGACTTCCTCAACCTGCAGCCGTCGCAGGGCGGCAGGATCTTCCTCGATCCGTCGACGCCGATCAGCTGTGCGGGCCTCGAGGCCGACACGATCGGTGAGCTGATCGACGAGGTGGACCGCATCCTGGCCGAGCTCGAGGGCCTGGACCTGAATGACCCGGCGGTGAAGACCCGCTACGGCCAGCTCATCTCCTGCCTCGACGCCATCAACAACGGCCTCAACATCCCGGTGAGCTCGGATTGCGAGCACGGCGGGACGACGCCCACCGAGGACGGCGACGCCCTCGGCGAAGAGCCGTCGACCGATGGACTGGCCGTCGAGCTCTACCGTCCGTTCCCGAATCCGTTCACCGGTTCGACGGCATTCGCCTACTCGGTCGAAGCGACCGACGGCGCGACGGTGGACATCGCCGTCTACGATGTCGCCGGCCGGCAGATCCGCAAGCTCGCCTCGGGCGTCAAGGCCGCGGGTCGGCATACCGCGACGTGGGATGGCCGGAACGATTCCGGCGCGAAGGCGAATCGTGGCGTGTACTTCGTTCGCACGATCATCGGCGGAATGAAGACCGCGACGAACCGGGTCCTCTACCTCAACGAGTAGGGGATCGACGTTCCACGGCGGGGGAGGCTTCGGCCTCCCCCGCTGCTGGAATCGCAGGGAAGGGAGCGGCGGGCTGCCTTCGCCCATCGTCGTTCCAATGTTGACCGCTTCATGACGACCGCTTAACGTACGAGGCGCTTTCGAAGCCGGGGGGCCCCAGCCGCCTCCCCGGACTGCACGGATGCAACTTCGAAGCCTTGGGTCACGATCGCCGCTCCCCCGGCGCGACCGCCTGGTTTCCCCTCTCCCTGGGCTGGTAGGAGGCATCCGCACCATGCTTCAGCATTCCGAACTTCCGATCGCCCTGCGGCGTGGCCTGCGCGCGATGATGGGGGCTCTGTGTAGCCTCGTCTTTGCCGTGACCATCGCTTCCGCCGGTGCGCCTGCGCCGAACATCGACGGCAACGGTGAAGACCTCATCACGTATGGCACGACCATCGGCGCCGACGGCTGCGTGGTGGACCTGACGGACTCGCGCGACGACATCGTCATCGCCGATCCGCAGATCATTCCCTGCGCCCCGCTCGAGGACACCGACGGCAACGGCACCCCCGACTACTACGTCAACGGCAAGGACCTGCGCCGCTTCGTCGCCGTCTACAACCGGACGACGAGCCAGCTCTACCTGCTGTTCCGCGCCGAGGGTGTCATCGGCGACGTCGACGGCAACACGAACCCCGACAACTCGCTGTGCAATCCGCCCTCGAACTTCCCCGACCAGGTCGGCATCGGCTCGGAGGATTCGTACGAGGCGCGCATCGACATCGATTGCGACGGCAGCTCCGACATCACCATCTCGGTGACGAACAACGTCGTCACGGTCACGGGTGCCGCCTCGGGTTCCACCGTATTCGCCTACCGCGCCGATGCCGGCGCAGGCGCCAGCGGCAAGGACCTGGAGGTCTGCGTCAGCGGCCTCAACCTGCCCCCGGTCTTCCGCATCTTCGCCTTCTCCGGCGCCATCCGCGACGGCCTGGGCGAGGACATCACGCGCGAGGGGACGTGCGGCGTCGTGACGCCGAGCATCGACATCGTGAAGACGGCCCAGCCGGCGGCGCTCTGCCCGGGTGGAACGACGGTCTTCTCGCTCGTCGTCACCAACACCGGCGACGTCGACCTGAATCCGGTCAACGTCACCGATACGCTGCCCGCCGGTCTCGAGTTCGTCGAGATCGTCAGCAATACCTGCGGCGGTCCGGTGTCGAGTGTCGGCGGGGTGGTCTCCGTCGGTCCGTTCGCCCTGTCGCCGGACGCTTCGTGCACGATCGCCTTCCGCGTCCGCGCCGCCGAATCCTGCCAGGGCGCCATCGTCAACACCGCGAGGGCGGTCGGGGAGTTCCGGTCCGCCTGCG
>JBDSBS010000737.1:0-6674 GCA_039921435.1 Planctomycetota bacterium
GATCGTGCTGTTGGCGGCGGGCTACGTCTGCGCCAAGTTCCCCGAGCATGCGACCCTGCACTGGATGATGCTGTGGTGCGGCGGCGCCATCCTGGTCGGCGACTTGATTCCATTCGTGCTGGGGCGCGTCTTCGGCGTGCGCCTGCTGCGCCTGCGTTGGCTGCGTTATTTGGTCACCAAGCAGCGCCTCGCCAACTTCGACCGCTGGTTCCGGAAGCGCGGCGACCTGGTCATCTTCATCGCGCGCTTCCTGGCCGGGCTGCGCGTCGTCGCGTTCTTCACGGCGGGCACGATGAAGATGCCGTGGCGCCGCTTCCTGCTGCTCGACGGGCTCGGCATCGTCGTCATCGTGCCGCTCTTGACGTGGCTCGGGTTCCACAGTGCGGGCTTCATCGAGAGCATGATCGCGACCGTGCAGAGGGTCGAGCGCGGCCTCTTGTGGACGGCGGTCGGTGTCAGCCTGGCGGCCGGCCTCGCGTTTTGGCTGTGGCGCCGTCGCCGCCGCCTGCAGCGGCAGCAGCGTCCCGTCGAGACCTACGTGCAGCCACAGCGTCCCATCGTGGAGCCAGCGCCAGAGCCAACGCCGTCGCCGACAGCGCCGTCGCCGACAGTGCCCTCGCCGACAGAGCCGTCGCCGACAGAGCCGTCGCCGACAGTGCCCGCGCCGACAGTGCCGACCGGTCCGGCGACGCCGGATGCGCCGATCGAGCCGCCAGCCGTGCTCCCGCCGTCGTCGCCGCCTGACCAACCAGGCACCTCCGCACCGAACTGATTGCTGCGGGGACCACAAGCGCCTCGCGTCGCGCTTGCTCACGGGGACCCCCACCGGCTATCGTGCCGCGCCCTTTTGCGCAGTCGGGCCCTCGCTCCTCGACCGGTCGACCCATGTATATCTTCTGGAACCTCTTCTCGTTCGTCATCGCCGTCGCCAGCATCGCCTACGCCGTGCACGTCTTCCGGCAGATCATGCGGAAGGACCCCGGCGACGAAGTCATGCAGAAGATCGCGCGCGCCGTCCAGGAGGGTGGCCGAGCGTTCCTGCACGCCGAATACAAGTGGCTGGCGGTGTTCATCTCCGTGGTCTTCGTGCTGCTGTGCCTGGGCCCTGACAACCATGAAAGCAGCTTCCTCGGCTGGAAGACCGCGGTGGCGTTCGTGATGGGCGCAACCGCGTCGGCCGGGGCCGGCTACTTCGGTATGCACTGCGCCACGCGCGCGGCCGTGCGCACGACCCAGGCAGCAAAGACCAGCCTCGGCGGAGCGCTCGATGTGGCCTTCAAGTCCGGCACGGTCATGGGCATGACCGTCGTCGGCCTGGGCCTGCTCGGCATCACGACCCTGATGCTGTGCTACCGGCAGGACGACGTCAACTTCATCAACTACGTGCTCGGCTTCAGCTTCGGCGCCAGCTCGATCGCGCTGTTCGCGCGCGTCGGCGGCGGCATCTACACGAAGGCGGCCGACGTCGGCGGCGACCTCGTCGGCAAGATCGAAGCGGGCATCCCCGAAGACGACCCGCGCAACCCCGCAGTCATCGCGGACAACGTCGGCGACAACGTCGGCGACGTCGCCGGGATGGGTGCTGACCTGTTCGAGAGCTACGTCGGTGCGATCCTGTCGACCGCGATCATCGGCTGGGGGTTGGTGCCGAAGATCGCCGATGTCGCGGCTGCTGGGGACGCGCGCACGGCCCTGCTGCTGTTCCCCGTCGTGCTGTCGGCCGTAGGCGTCATCGCCAGCGTGCTCGGCACGTTCCGCGTCAAGGCGGACGACGAGAGCAAACTGTCGTCGGCCCTGTTCGGCGGGCTCATCGCAGCGTCGGTGTTCCTCATGATCGGGGGTGCTTTGGTGACGATGATCATGCAGCCGCAACCGGCCAAGAGCATGGGCAGCGCCGAGTTCTTCTCGCACTGGAACGTCTACCTCTCGGTCGTCGTCGGACTGGTCACGGGCGTGCTGATCGGCAAGGTCACCGAGTACTACACCTCCGAGAAGATGGCGCCGGCGCAGACGATCGCGCAGCAGTCGCAGACCGGAGCGGCGACCAACATCATCTACGGCCTTGCCACGGGCATGGCCTCGACGTGGATCCCGACCGTGCTGCTGGCCCTCGCGATCTACCTCACCAACGAACTGGCCGGTATGTATGGGATCTGCGTCGCCGCGGTCGGCATGCTCAGCACGCTCGGCATCTCGCTGGGTGTCGACGCCTACGGCCCAGTGGCCGACAACGCCGGCGGCCTCGCCGAGATGTCGCACCAGCCGCCCGAAGTGCGCAAGCGCACCGATTCGCTCGACGCGACGGGCAATACGACAGCCGCGATAGGCAAGGGCTTTGCCATCGGCTCGGCGGCGCTGACCGCACTCGCCCTGTTCTCGGCCTACAAGGTCGCGGCCAAGGTCGACCTCAGTCTCGACAACGCCCACGTGGTCATGGGCCTCTTGATCGGTGCGATGCTGCCGTTCGTGTTCTCGTCGATGGCCATGAAGGCAGTCGGCAAGGCCGCCAACGCGATGGTCGAAGAGGTTCGCCGGCAGTTCCGCGAGATCCCCGGTCTCAAGGACGGCACCGGCGGCGAGGCCGACTATGCCCGATGCGTCGAAATCTCGACGAAGGGTGCACTGCGCGAGATGGTCGCGCCGGGCCTGCTCGCCGTCGTTGCCCCAGTCGGCATGGGCATGATCTTCGGCGCCGCCGCCGTCGGCGGCCTGCTGGCCGGTGCCACAGCCGCCGGCGTCATGATGGCGCTGTTCATGGCCAACGCGGGCGGCGCCTGGGACAACGCCAAGAAGTACATCGAAGCCGGCCACCTCGGCGGCAAGGGCAGCGACACCCACAAGGCAGCCGTGACGGGTGATACGGTCGGCGATCCGTTCAAGGACACCGCCGGACCGTCGATCAACATCCTCATGAAGCTGATGACGATCGCAGCCCTGATCGCCCTGCCGCTCTTCAAGTAGCTCGCGCAGCGCTCGTCGGATCGCTGGTCGAGGGGCGGCTGCGCCGCCGCCCCGCCGACCGACAACGACGAACCGAACGCCCGGTGCTACCTCGCGGTGCACCTTCTTTTCTGTTCGCGCGGCCAAGGCCGTCTGGAATTCCGTTTGGGACCGGGGGGGTTCCGCGAGGTTTCTTCGCCGCTATCCTTGTCGGGGTAGCGCGTCCTCCCCCACGCCGAGAGAACCAAGAGAACCAAAGAGTTGAGAACCCAAGCATCCGAGCGTCCGCTTCGCGCCAGCCAGGCACCCGACCCCTCGACCCGCAAGATGGCTCTGTCGATCGCACAGCGCCTCGACGAAAAGCAAGCCGTGGACATCGTCATCCTCGACGTGTCCGGCCCGCTCGTCATCGCCGACTACTTCATCATCGCGACAGTGCAGAGCACGCGCCAGGGTCAGGCGCTGGCCAAAGAGCTGGACTTCGAGAGCAAGGCAGTTCGAGGCCGACGCCGGCGCAACACGGGCGGCATGGAGACCGAGGAATCGAATTGGGTCCTGCTCGACTTCGACGACATCGTCGTGCATCTGTTCTTGCCCGAAGCCCGCGCCTACTACGCACTCGAGACGCTGTGGGCCGACGTGCCCAGGCTTCCGTTCACGCCTTCGAAACCCGTGGCCGCGCAGCGCACCGAAGTCCGGCAACCGACGCTGGACGGCTTCGGCGCGTTCCAGCCGCAGGATCCGCCTCGAGAGCACGGCTAGGACAGGCTGACACCGAAGCGCGGTCGGCTTCGCGTCGGCTAACCCGACTAGGCTGTTGCGACCGCTGCTCGTACGACGATAGACGAACCCACTGGTAGAGGCGTGCGCCAGCACGGCAGCCCATGACCAACACGATCCGATGGCAGCACTTCGAACCGGCGACCCTGAAGGCCGCCGCGACTGCCGATCGGCCCGTACTGCTGGTCATCACCGCACCTTGGTGCCAGCACTGCCGCGAGATGTTGGCGACGAGTTTCGTCGACCCGCAGGTCGTGGCCATCGTCCAGGAGAGCTTCGTGCCCGTGCTCGTCGATGCCGAGCGCCGGCCCGACGTCAACCAGCGCTACGGCACGGGCGGCTGGCCAACGGTCGCCTGGCTCACCCCCGAGGGCGAACTCATCGCCCACGAGAACTTCCTCGCCGCGGAGCCACTGCGGCAGAAGCTCGACCGCGTGCGCACGGCATGGCGGCAGAACAAGCAGGACATCCAGCGCGGCCTGCGCGAACTGTGGTCGCACCAAGACGACCGCCCCGCCGCCGAGCGCGGCCGGCTGCGACGCGAGATGGTCGACGACATCGTCGACGCGACCTACGAGAAGCTCGACCACCGCTACGGTGGCTTCGGCGAGGGCATCAAGTTCCCGCACCCCGAAGCCCTCGACTTCGCGCTGGTTCAGGTCAGCAAACGCAACGACGAGCGCATGCGCGAGGTCGTGACCCTGACGCTCGATCGCATGCTGGACAGCCCGCTGCACGACACCGTCGAGGGTGGGTTCTTCCGCTTCTCACGCACGCCGGACTGGCACACGCCCAACTACCAGAAGCTGCTCGACCAGAACGCACTGGTGCTGCGCACCTACCTCGAGGCCTACCAGTTGTTCGGCCGAACAGCCTACCGTAGCGCCGCCGAAGGCATCGTGCGCTGGATGCTGACGACGATGCTCGACGAGCACACGGGCGCCTTCGCCGGCAGCGAGGATGGCGACGCCGATTACTTCGTCTGCAGCGAGGCCGATCGCCAACACCGCCAACCGCCGGCCCTCGACCGCACCGTCTACTGCAACGCGAATGCGATCGCGGTTTCGAGCCTGCTGAAGGCCGCTGCCGTGCTGTCGCAGCCTGCATGGCGCGAGAAGGCCATGGGCACGCTGCGCTTCCTGCTCGAGAACCTCTACGACGGCCAAGATGCCTTCCACTACTGGGACGGCACCTACCACCTGCCGGGCATGCTCAGCGACCAGGCCTACCTCGTGCGAGCGTTGATCGACGCGTCCCAGAACACCGGCGACGCCGACCTGCTGCTGCCGGCCGAAGCGCTCGCCGAGCGCACCATCGCCCGTCACAAGGCCCCCAGCGGCGGCTTCTACGACATCCTGCACGACCCCAACAACAAGGGCTCGATGCGGCGGCGCAACCGTTCGATCCTGGACAATGCAACCATGGCCGAGTCCCTGGTGCGCCTCTCCTACTTGTCGCGACGCCACGAGTTCTACGTCGAAGCGACCTTGGCGCTGGAGTCGTTCGCGAGCGACTACAAGGAGTACGGCTACTACGTGGCGGGTTATGGCCGCGCCATCGATCTCATCTTCTACGAGCCGCTGTTCCTGACCATCGTCGGCGACCGCGAGGCCAAGGCATCGGTGGAACTGCGCCGCACCGCGCTGTCGACCTACGTACCGTCGCGCATCGTGCAGATGCTCGATCCACGCCACGACCCCGTGCTGCTCGGTCGCAGCGGACTGCAAGTCGAAGCGGAGCCCGTCGTCTACCTCAGCGTCGGTCAGACGACGCGCGCCGTGGCCCGCTCGCCCGAGGAGCTGTTGGCTGCGATCGAGACCATCGAGACCGAACGGCGCGAGTCACTGCGGTAAGCGAGGCACGGTAAAGACTGGCGGTCGTTGACGGCAGGGTCTCACCCGCTACGCCTCACCTGCTTACTCAGCCCGCTACACTTCGAGGCGGGTCGGCCCGGTCTGCTCTTCGTCGGGCACCAGCTCGATCAGGCCACGCTTCAGCTCCTCGCTGGCGATCTTGATGTAGTTGCGTTCGCGCGTCTCGAACAGCGGCTTCTGGCCGCGCACGAGTTCGCGAACACGCTTCTGCAGCAGGGCCGTGAGGCGGAACGAACCGCCGACCTGCTTGACGAGCTCCTGTGGGAGGCTCTGTTCCATAGGGTGGGGTAGTGCGAGGGGACCGAGGGGCGAAGCAGAGTAGGGATCCTGCCTCCCCGGTCAATGGCCTGTTCGGCTTCGTGCGGGCCGCGGGGGCGAATCCTGCCACCGGCAGGCCCCGCCTATAAGAGTGAGAAACAATCGATTTCGAACTCTCGGCGTGGCCGCGAAGGCGGCCAAAGGCGCGATTCTGAGCGGCTGAGTCATGGTCTCCCAGCCTCTCAGCGCGGCGGCGGCCGCAACCAAAGGTTGAGTCGGCGCAGAGCCGAGGGGCCGGCGCCGTCGATGTCCTCGCGAACATTTTCTTTCGCGGCAAAGTCGGTAAGCTCGGCTCGCTGCATGGCCGCCAAGGTTTACACCCGGATCGCCGTGCTGCTGGCCACGGCATCGACGCTCGTCGGCTGTGCCAGCAGCCCGACCCTTCCCCGCGGCCTCAGCGTCGAAACTGGCAAGCGCACCAGCGTCAAACTGCTGCAAGTGCAGAGCCAGCGAGTCTTCGCTCTGCAGAACGAGAGCAGCGGCGCAGCGGACTCGTTCTACAGCGACGAGCACGCCAACCCGTTTGCCAAGGTCGTGCCCGACGCGCAGATGCAGGCGCTGCTCGATGTGTTCACGGCCAAGGGCCTGTTTGCCAACAGCATGGCCCAACTGCCGCCCGATGCGCGCGACGTGCTGAGCGTCGACCAGGGCGACAAACGTTGGATCTGGGCCCGACGCCAAGCGGGTGAAGCCGAGGTCGGCTTCCTCGAAGCGAAGAGCTACTTCCTGGAGGTGTACAACAACAGCACTGCGTACCACAGC
>JBDSBS010000738.1:0-2623 GCA_039921435.1 Planctomycetota bacterium
GACAATGATGCCGTTGTAGTCGGCGACGACGAGCATCCCGAACTCCTGCACGTTTTCGAGGCGGCCCTTGAGGCGGATGGCGCGCTCGTCAAGAGTACCGGTGACGCGGCCGACCGGCGCGGCGAGGTTCTGCGCCTGAAGTGCCTGCACCACCTGGCCGACGCTCACGCGCGACGCCTGCATGCGCGCGGGATCGAGCTCCACGGTCAGCTCGCGCTCGATGCTGCCGGACACCACCACTTCCGCGACGCCGGCCAGCGAGCGGAGCTCGCGCGTGATCGTGGGATCGGCGAGACGCGTGAGCTCCGCCTGCGTGAGCGTGACGCTCGTCAGCGCGAGTGAGACGATGGGCCGGTCCGTATCATTGAACTTCCTGATGATCGGCTCCTTCATCTCCCGCGGCAGGTCGGCGCGCTTGGCCGAGATCGCGTCGCGCAAGTCCTGCGTGGCTTCGGCGAGATCCTTCGAGAACTCGAACTCGACGAGGATCTGGCCGTAGCCGTCGTAGGCCTTGCCGTTGATGTGCTTCACCCCCGATATCGAGGCAATCTGCTCCTCGATGGGATCGAGGATCTCCTTCGCCACGCCATCGGGCGACGCGCCCGGGTACGGCACGCCGACCACGACGAACGGGGGAGCGACGTCCGGAAACTCGTCCGTCTTGAGCCGCAAGAGCGCGAACAGGCCGAACACCGCCAGTGCCAGCATGGACACGACGGTGATGAGCGGGCGCTTGATCGCAAAATCCGAGATGAACATGTTGGCTCTCTGGTAGTGTCTAGCGTTTCGTGTCGGCTGGTGCGGAGACCTTCACCGGAGTGCCGGGCGAGATACCGCGCGCCGCTCCGAGCAGCACGGTGTCTCCCGCCGCGACACCCGACGTGATCTCGAGCGTCTCTGCCGCCGCATCGCGGATGCCGATGGTGACGTCGATCTTCTCGATCCTTCCGTTCCTGAGCCGCACGACGTTCGGGCGAAGACCGCGTTCGTCGACCGCCGAGGCCTGCACCATTGGTGCGGTGCGGGACTCGGTCGTCACGCGCCCTTCGGCAAACAATCCGCCGACGAGCGTGTTCCCCGCGTTCGGGATGGCGGCGGTGATCTTCACCTGGCGCGTGGCCGGATCCGCCGTGGGATTCACGCGCGTGATGCGGCCCGTGAAGGTGCGGTTGGGATAGCCGTTCACCTTGAACTCCACGGGCATGCCCACCCGCACCGACCCGAGCTGGTCCGCGGGAACCGCAGCCTCCAGCTGCATGGACGCGGGATCGACGACGGTGTAGAGCGCGCTGCCCGGCGACACGACGTCGCCGGCATTGATGCTTCGCTGCGAGACGATGCCGGCGAAGGGCGCCTGCACGCTTGCCCTGTCAAGCATTTTCCGCACGTTGGCAAGCTGTGCGCGGGAGTTGGCGAGCTGCGTCCCTGCCGCCTGCGTCTGGTTGCGCGAGGCCTCGACCTGGCGCTCGGCGATCGCCCCTGCCGTGAGCAGCGTCTCGTTGCGTTCGAGGTCGCGCTTCGCGATCTCGTAGCTGCTCTGCGCGGTCGCGAGCGCGGATCGCGCCGAGAGCGCCTGGTCGCGCAACACGCTGGCGTCGATCTGAGCAAGTGACTGGCCGGAGCGCACCGCCTGGCCGGCTTCGGCGAAGGTGTTGATCACCGAGCCGGCCATCTCCGCGCGGATCGTTGCGGCCTTGAGTGGCGCGAGCGAGCCGGAGAGTGCAGGACCGGTCCGGATCTGTTCGGCGCGGATGACTGTGACATTCTCCGGACCCACGAGCATGGTCTCCGGCTTCTTCGCCATTGCAGCGGCTGCGTCGTCGGCCTTCTTGCACGCGGCGAGCGCGAGCAGTGCAGGAACGAGGACGAGGGTACGGAGAACGAGGGGCGTACTCATGGCGTGGGGCTCCCGGAGAATTGACCCGCGCCAGTCTGTCCGGCTGCGGATGATTGTGCGCGCTGCTGTGGCTGCTGCTGTTGCTGCGACGCGGCGGCACGTTGGGCCGCGGCGCCGAGTGCGTTCGTATTGATCGGCAGGTCGCGGATGAGCGTCAGGCGCGCCCGTGCGACGGCGAGGTCGCGTGCCGACTGCGCCTGGTTCGCGACGGCCTGCTCGAGCAGGAGGCGCGACTGCGTGAGGTCCGTCTGTGTGGACAGGCCTTCCCTGTAGCGAAGCTGGTCGATGCTGTACGCGCGCTGCGCCTGGCCAGCCGTGCCGCGACTCGCGGCGAAGGCGGCTTCGGCGGCCTGCAGCTGGTTCATGGCGACGCGTGTGTCGAGCGCGGCCAGCTCGCGCGCCTGCTGGTGGCGCGCGCGCGCTTCATCGAGGTTGGCTTGCGCCACCTGGACCTGGCCCTGCACTCGCCCACCGCTGAAGACCGAGAAGTTGATCTGGCCGCCGATCGTCCAGTTCTCGCTGTACTGGTTCAGCGTGGGGAAGACGTTGCTCGGAAAGAACAGCCGTTGGTAGTTGGACGTGAGGGCGAGCGACGGAAGCAGATCGGCGCGGGCGACCTTCAGCAGTCCTTCCTGCGCGCGCACTGCCTGCTCGCTCTCGCGAACCGGTGCGCGGTTGGCGGTCGCGGTGTCGAGCGGAACGCGCGCCGCGACCGCTTCGCTCGAA
>JBDSBS010000739.1:0-8167 GCA_039921435.1 Planctomycetota bacterium
GCTTTCGCATCGAACGCGCTCCGGCTCACGTGCTGGCGCCGCTGCTCGCCGAGAGCAAGGACTCGGCGCAGCTCGACGAGGTGCTCGGCCTGCTGGTGCCCCAGGCGCAGGCAGTGCCGCCCCCGGCTCGGGTGGACCTGCCGAACCACGCCGAGGCGCAGGCCCTGCTGTCGCTGCGGGGGTCCGAGCTGCTGCGTCTGCGCGACGAACTCGAGCGAGCTCGCGAGGTCGCGGCGCGCGCGCGCGAACGGGAGTCGGAGTTGCTGCGCCGCGTCGAGCAGGGCGAACTCGATCACACCGTCATGCGGCGCGAGCTCGGACAGCGCTCGCACCAAAGCGATCGCAGCGAACGGTCGGGTGTCGAACGCGACCAGCACCGTCGCTTTCGTGAACTCGAGGCCGAACGCGAGGGCTTCCTCGCGAGCGACGAAGCGCTGCGACGCCAGCTCGCCCGCAACCAAACGCGCTTGCGCGAACTCGAAGCGCTGGTCGCCGAACTCGAGGCCTTGCTGCCCAAGGGCAAGCGACGCCGCAAGCCGCCGCCGCCAGAGCCCGTCGACGCCGTCGAGCGGCGCTTCCGGTTGCCGCGCTTCTTGCTGTCGTTCTACAAGTCGCTCGAAGGCAAGGAACGTCGTGCCATCGAACGCGCCTTCCAAGCGATCCTGTTGTTCTGCACCGAGGGCCACAGCTACCCGGGGCTCGAGGTCAAGCAGATGGGAGGGCAGGACACGTGGAGCTTCCGCGCCTCGTTGGGGCTGCGCGTCTACTTCCGCCAACTGCCCGACGGCGACGTCGAGCTGCTCGAACTCGGCGACCGCGAAGAACAGAACACGACGCTGCGGCGGCTCAAGGACCGCTGATGCGCAGCCCGCGGCCAGAACCCTGGTTCTTGGCGGCGGACGATCCGGTGCGGTTTCCGGATCCGCTGCGCTTCGATCGCGAAGGCCTCGTCGCGATCGGCGGCGATCTGCGTCCCGAGCGATTGCTCGCGGCCTACGCCAGCGGCATCTTCCCGTGGTACGCAGAAGGCTACGTGCCCATGTGGTGGAGTCCGGACCCGCGGGCCCTGCTCGACCCCGAGCACCTGCACGTCTCGCGCAGCCTGCGCGCAGTGATCTCGGAAGGCGGCTTCCGGTTGACCTGGAACCACTGCTTTCGGCGGATTCTCGCCGCGTGCGGTCGACGCCGTCTCGAGGGTACGTGGATCATCGCCGAGATGATCGAGGCCTACGTCCGGCTGCATCAACTGGGACATGCCCACAGCCTCGAAGTGTGGCACGGCTCCGAACTGGTGGCAGGCATCTACGGCGTGCAGGTCGGTGCGTTGTTTGCGGCGGAGTCCATGTTCCACCGACGCACCGACATGTCGAAGGTCGCCCTGGTCGCCCTCGTGCGGTCGCTGTTCGCGGCCGGGATCCAGCTCTTCGACGTGCAGTTCAAGACGGACCATCTGGCCTCGATGGGGGCCTTCGAAGTGCCGCGCGGTGTGTACCTCGAGCGCCTCGGGCAGCTCGTCGCGCTCGACGTCGATCTGAGGGTGCTGCGGCCTGCGGTCGCGGTGACCTGACGTCGTCGGAGCGAGCCGAAAGGGCCGCGAGCCGCAGGGAAGGAACCGAACGCGGCCGGCGTCCATGGCGATTCTGTGCTAGCCTCTCGGCGCCGAGGAAGACCCCTCTTCGCGGCGCCGATCGTGGCCGAGCTTTGGCCCGAGCTAGAGCACGGCGCGCCAACTCTCTACGCTACCGACCATGGCCCTGAGTCAACCGCTCGCGCGACCCGGTGTGGTCGCGATCAGTTCGTTCGTCTGCTTCTTGGCCCTCGATGGCCGCGCTCAGGGGCCCGGCCCGGTCACCGTGCCGGGACTGCCGATGCGGGCGACGCCGGCGATGCCGGCCCGGTCCCTCCGAACTCTGCTGGTCGAGGAAACGGCCTCGCAGCAACCGGGTGTTCCTCAGGAACCCGCCGCCGCGCCGAAGCCACCAGATCCCGCGGCGGCCGCTGCTGCGGCAGCTGCCAACGCTCGCTTGCAGAAATGGAAGCAGCTCACGTACGACCGGCGCCCGTCCACGATCCTGCAGGCGTGGGCCGCACCAGAGCTGAAACCCTACGACCCCGCCGAGGAGAAGAAGTCCGAAGACGGCAAGCCCACCGGTTCGCCCGCCGGTGCGCCCACCGCCAAGCCCTCTGCGCCGATCGAGATGGGTGAGGGAGAAATCGACCCTGCCGAAGTGCTGCGCTTCCTCGATCCCCGGTCGGCCGGCCAACCAGGGTTCGTTCCGCCTGCCGCCAGCACCCCGGGCCAGCCTGGTGGTCCGCCGATGGACCCCGCCGCCGCGGCCGCAGCATCTGCCGCTGGCAAAGAACAGGCGCTCGCCGAGAAGAAGCTACAGCGCGAGTGCGAGATGTTGCAGCGCGACGTCACGCTGGGTCGCTGGCACAAAGTCGGCGAGTTCTTGCTGACGCTGCCCGAGAAGGAACGCAAGGGCGCCTACGAGCACTTCCTCAAGGTGCTGCCCAACCATCCGCAGACGCCGCAGGACCAGCGCACACCGCCAAACCTGCAGGAGAAGAACCGCTTCGCCTTCGAAGACACGTTCGTGTTGGCGGCGCTCGCGCCCGGTGGCTTCGACAAGAAGCAGATCCCGCAGCTGGCGCCGTTCGTGCAACGCGCGATCGAAGGTGGCAGCGTGCTCGAAGAGCTCGTGCGCCTGCTCGAAGTCGAGGTGAAGAAGCCCGAGGCCGAGCAGCGCATCGATCGTCGCGAGGCGGCGATCCTGCTGGCGACGATCGGGCAAGAATTGGAGCTGGGCCCCTTCCTGCCGACTGCCAGCGAAGCCGAAGCCAAGAACGACCGCGAGGCGCTCAACCTGCTCGCGCGGCATGCGCTCGCGATGTTCGGCAAGGAGCAGCGCAACGTGTACTTGCAGACGGCCTGGCAAGTCACGCAGGCCGTGCTGGCCAAGGGCGAAGTCACTGACGAAGACAAGGCTCAAGCGCTGCGCCGCGCCGTCGAGCTCGCACCGAAGGTCAGCGCGGACCTAGGACCAGCTTGGTTGGCCGAGAGCTTTACGAACCGCCCCGAGCGCGGCATGGAAATCATCGCGACGATCGGTGGCCAGGTCGCGAAGGGGTTCCAGGAGAAGGCCCAAGATGCGAACTACCGCGCCAAGGGGCTCGAGCTGCAGAAGACCGCCGTCGAGGCGCTGCTGAAGGTGGCGCCCGAGTTGGCCGACCAATGGAAGCCGACGCTCGGCCTGCTCGCGTCGGGCTGGATCGTCGAAGCCAACTGGAGCTACACCAACTCGCAGTCCGACTCGTTCGGGCCGATGATGCAGCGCGACGAGTTCGGCAACATGTTCTGGACCAACATGCGCCGCGGCGGCGGTGGGCAGGTGATCGCTGTCGAGCCAGTGGACCTGCTCAAGGCGCAGCCTGGGCCGGCCTGGACCAAGCTGCTCGACCTGGCGCTCGAGCCGCACTTCTTGTCGGTGTCGGCGCAGCTCTACCTCAAGGTCAACGAACCCGAGCAAGCCTTCCCGTTCATCGAGCAGCTCGCCGACCTCAACCCGCGCAAGGCCAAGGACCTGGCCAACGAGTTCTTGCGGGTCTGGACGCGCAACAACAACCCCAACTCGAGCCGCCGTACGAACTCGTACATGTTCATGTATGGCTTCGAAGAGCGCGCGAGTGGCATCCCGCTGACGCGCAGCAAGCAGGAGCGCAATCTCGAGGACCTCGGCAAGTGGGTCGAGCGACTGCGTCAGCTGCCGATCGGCGGCGTCGACCAGAAGCTGCTGAGCGAGGCGTTTGTCATGGCGCACAGCACGGCGGAGGTCTATCGCCTCGACACGATCGAGAAGGTGTTCGGCGACGTCTCCGACCTCGATCCGGTGTTGCTCGGTGAACTGCTGAGCAAGATGCGCACGAACCTCGCCACGGTGTGGCGTCGTCCGGACGTGCAAGAGAAGGCGAAGACCAAGCGGTCGCAGAAGGAGACGCTCTTGGAGGTCGCGCGCGGCTACGAGACGGCACTCAAGGTGGCGCAGCGGGCGCTGGAGAAGCGCGGCGCGCACTGGGCGTTGCTCGCGGTCGTGGCCTCGACCCTGCACGACCAGAACAACTTCTCGCGCGAGCTCGCGCGCAACAGCAACTTTGCCGAGGTGCGCAAGGGCGCCTTCGAGCTGTTTGCGCAAGGGGCTGAGCACTACGTCGGCACAGCCGACGGCTTGCGACTCGACCAGGAGACCATCGGCGCCTTCGACACGTGGTTCTATGCGGCGCTGGGTGCCTCTGATCTCGGCGCGATCGACGAAGACACAGTGGTTGCCAAGAGCCAGTTGCCGCTGATCCGCGACGCCATCGCGCAGTTGCCCGATGGCAGTCGGCAACGGCATCAGAGCATGTTCGCCAACGCACTGTTCACGCGCATGTCGGCGGTCAAGCCACAGATCAAGTACCGCTACCTCGAGTCCGGCTTCCAGATCGTCGGCGACAACCCGCAGGCGGTCGAGGCCAAAAAGGTCTGGGACTACTACCAGGACCTCGTGCACGAACTGCGCCTCGTCGCGGTCGTCGACGGATCGACGTCCGTGGGCACGAAGCCGTTTGGTGTGCGCATCGACATCCGGCACTCGCCCGAGCTCGAACGCGAGAGCGGCGGCTTCACGAAGTACGCGCAGAACCAGAACAGCATGGGGTTCTCGTACAACTACGGGCGCCCGCTCGAGAACTACCGCGATCGCTTTCAGGAAGCCGCCACCGCCGCGCTGCGCGAGAACTTCGAGGTGCTCTCGGTGACCTTCAACAGTGATGCGATGACGAGCAAGCCGACGGACGAGCCGGGTTGGCGCGCGACGCCGTACGCGTGGATGCTGTTGCAGGCGCGCGGTCCGCAGATCGACCGCATTCCGCCGGTGCAGATCGACTTCGACTTCCTCGACACGTCGGGCTACACGGTGTTGCCGATCGGCTCGGCGCCCGTGGTGATCGACGCCTCGGCCAAGCCCGAGCCGCGCCCGTTCTCGAACTTGCAGGTGACGCAGATCCTCGACGAACGGCGCGCCTCTGAAGGCAAGGTCGTGCTCGAGATCAAGGCGCAGGCCAAGGGGCTCGTGCCCGAGATGGAGACGTTCTTGCAGCTCGACACGCCGGGCTTCGTCGTGCACAAGCGCGACGACCAGGGTGCCTCGGTCGTGCGCTTCGCGGAAGAACAGGACGGCATCCAGAGCGAGCGCGTGTTCCTGCTGTCGCTGGAGCCAGCCGAGAAGGGGTCGCACCCGCGCAGCTTCGTGTTCGGCAAGCCCAAGCTCGACGGCATGACGGTCATCTACCAGCGCTATGACGATGCGGACCTCGCGACCGTCCCCGCCGAGCTGGCTCTGTCCGGCGGCTACGGTCGCGGCAACCCGACCTGGGCCTGGGTCCTGCTCGGTGTTGCGTTCCTGGCCTTCGGTGGCTGGTTCTTCTTCGTGCGTCCGGGCCGCGGCGCCGCAACGACCGCCGGGCCGCTGATGCATTTGCCGAAGAACCTGACGCCGTTCACGGTGTTGGGCCTTCTGCGCGAGGTCGCGTTGCGAACGAAGCTCGACGAAGATGGCAAGCAGCAGCTACAGGCCGACATCGCCCGTATCGAAGCGTGCCACTTCGGTCGCGCCGAGGATCCTTCGCTCGATCTGAAGGCCGTGGCCGAGGCGTGGCTGCGCCGCGCCGGCTGATCGCGCGACTCCGCTCCACCCCCCTGTCGCTCACCCTCTTTTCTGCTCGCTGCCCACATGACTGCCCAAGAAGCTCCTGCCGCCACGGCTCGGTTCGCGGAGACCCGCGAGTTCCTGTCCCAGATCCGCACCCGCGTCGGCAAGGTTGTCGTCGGCCAGGACGTCGTCGTCGAGCGCCTGCTGATCTCGCTGCTGACGTCGGGCCACCTGCTGCTACAGGGTGTGCCGGGTCTCGCCAAGACGCTGCTCGTCGCGGCCATCGCGAAGACGGTCGACCTCGCCTTCGCGCGCATCCAGTTCACGATCGACCTGCTGCCGTCGGACATCATCGGCAGCGAGATCCTCGACCAGAAGACGCACGAGTTCCGCACCCACAAGGGGCCGGTCTTCACCAACCTGCTGCTGGCCGACGAGATCAACCGCGCGGCACCCAAAGTACAGAGTGCACTGCTCGAGGCGATGCAGGAGCGCCGGGTCACGATCGGCAACAACAACTTCACGCTGCCAGCACCGTTCCTCGTCATCGCGACGCAGAACCCGGTCGAACAAGCCGGCACGTTCGAGCTGCCCGAAGCGCAGCTCGACCGCTTCATGCTGCTGCATCGGCTCGAGTACCTGTCGCCGGCCGACGAGAAGGAAGTGCTGCGGCGCAACGCCGCGCTCGGCGTGCGTCGCGACGGCAAGGGGGCAGTGGCGCGCACGGAGTTCGACGTGCTCGGCGAGCAAGCGGTCGGCAGCTCGGAGCGTCTCGTGAAGGCGATGGAGGACGTGCAGGAGGTGCACGTCAGCGAGGCCTTCCTCGAACACTGCGTCGAAATCGTCAACCGCACGCGCAAGCACAAGAAGCTCGAACTCGGCTGCAGCCCGCGCGCGGGCATCTCGCTCGTCAAGGCGTCACGCGCGCGCGCGCTCATCCACGGCCGCGACTACGTGTTGCCCGAGGACATGTTCGCGCTGGCCGAAGACGTCATCCTGCACCGCGTGCGCCTGACCTACGAAGCGCTCGCCGAAGGCAACACGAGCCAGCAGATCCTGCAGGAGATCCTGTCCGAGTTCGCGCAATGACGTTGCCTTCGCGCCAAGAGAAGAGCGGCAACGTGCTGGCCCGCGAACGGGCGCTGCCCGGCCTGCTCGACAAGGTCGAGCCGCTCGCCGCGCGCAAGTTCGTCATCGCCATCCGACGGCTGGCCAGCGACCTCACCTACGGCCTCGACGGCTCGCGCTTCCTTGGCTCGGGCGTCGACTACGTGCAGTCGCGTATCTACATGCCCGGCGATCCGATCAAGGCGATCGATTGGCGTGTGACGGCCCGCACCGGCAAGGTCTTCGTCAAGGAGTACGAAGCTCAGCGGCGCATCCCCGCGTGGTTCCTGCTCGACACGTCGGCGTCGATGGTGGTGTCGTCGATCCGCACCAGCAAGTACGAGATGGCGCTGCACGTCGCCGGCGGCTTGGCACTGGCGTGCCTGGACCGAACGAGCCCGGTCGGCGTGCTCGGCACCGGCGGCCGCGAGCTGCGCGTCGAACCGAGCCTCGCCAAAGACCAGGTGCTCCAGTGGCTGCTGCGTCTACGGCGGCACGGCCTCGATGAGCCGACGATGTTGGCGCGGCGCATCGCCGAACTGCGCCCGACGTTGCGCAGCCGTTCGCTAGTTGTCGTCTGCAGCGACCTGCACGAAGAAGGGGCAGCCCACGCGGTGGCGCTGTTGGCGCAACAGCACGAGGTCGCGGTGCTGCAGTTCCAGGATCCGTCTGAGGTCTCACTGCGCGGCAGCGGCTTCCTGCGCGCTCAGGAAGCGGAGTCGGGTCGCGGCTTCGTCACGCACGGGCGCCGTCGTCTGATCGACCAACTGCGCATCGAAGACGAACTGCGCAAGGGCGGCGTCGACCACATCGTGATCCGCACCGACCAACCCTTCGTGCATCGGCTGCGCCACTTCTTCCGTTCGCGCGGCCTCAGCGGCAAGGGTGGCCGATGAGAAACCTGCTCGCAGTGCAACGATGGAGCCTGCCGCTGATGCTCGCGGTGGGTCTGTGCGCGCAGAAGCACGACGAGCACACCGCCTCGGTCGGCATGCGCGCTCGCATCGACGAACTCGCGCTGCCAGGTTCGGAGTTGGTCGCGGCACCGTCGACGATGAAGGCACCGGTGGTGTTGCGCTTGCTGGCGACGCGGCCGCACGGCGATCACTTCCGCTACGACCTCGAGTGGAGCGGGCTCGAACCGGGTGAGCACGATCTGGCGAAGTTCCTGGTGCGCAAGGACGGCTCGTCGCTCGAGGGAATGCCCAATATTCCTGTCACGGTGACCAGCATCCTGAAGAAGGACGCCCTCGAGCCAGCCGAAATCGATCCCGTCGCCAGCCAACGGCTGAATGGTTACAGCGCCCAGCAGGTCACAGTCGGCGTGCTCTGGTTCTTCGGGTTGCTGGCGATCCTGTTCGTGGGCCGCA